>JADMKR010000162.1 GCA_015478765.1 Flavobacterium sp. | reverse complement strand
TCGGATTTAGTATCCATGCGTTCAATTGCCCGATCCATCATTTCGCCATCCCCGGGCGACCATCCCTGCGCAAGAAGGACAACTCCCGAGACGATCAACACTACACTGATTCCTTTCTTGATCAAAAGGATATTTTTGGCATTAAGTTGCTTCCTAAGTTGTTTAGCCAATAATATTTTAAACACGTCAGTAATAAAATATGTAATGACAACTGCCGAGAAAAAAGTGAACATCCGCGTAGGTTGCAATTCCAATTGAGGTCCGAATGTTATGATTATAGCAAGCCAAAATCCCAACACACCGATGTTTATGAAATTCAGGAAAAAACCTTTAATAAATAATGTAAAGTAATTGTTCTTGATTAATTCTTTGGGATCTTCCTCGTGTATGCGACGGGAAGCTTTTTTCACCTTAACGAGAGAAATCAAGCCGTACATCAACATGATCAAACCGCCAAATATAAAAAGTGCCGGATCGTCTTTAATACTTTGAATTAACCGATAACTGCTGAAATATGCAATCAGTATAAAAAATATATCGGAAAAAATAACACCAAGATCAAATGAGATAGCAGCTCGAAAACCTTTTAGTACACTGGTTTCCAGTAGTATGAAAAAGACAGGGCCAATCATAAAACTGAGGAAGAAACCAAGGGGAATTGCCGTTAAAATATCTTCTACCATCAAAATTTAATGATTGTAAACACAAATATAAAGTTTTATTTACAAAGGCCGGCAAGCCTATTTATCGACTCTGGTAACCGATCCGCCTAAAGTTATTTTCTCGTCAATTGACCTCGGATTACCATAAACCGTCACATCTCCGCCCGCTTTAATTTTAGCCTCAACCGAATCGGTTGCATATATATCAGCCTGGCCGCCCGTTGTAATACTGATGCTTGTGCTGGCAGTCTCCAACTCTTTGGCTTTTAATATCCCGCCCGTTCCCAGGGATGCTTCCATGAATTTTGCAGATCCCGACAATCGCGCAGTAGCACCGGTCACTGATCGTACATTGAGTTTATCTACGTCCAGCACAAGTTGAATTCCTGCGCCTTCCCGGGCGTCAAGCGACAACGATTCCTGATCCATAATTTTCGCACCTGAAACAAACGATCCTTCACCGGCTTCAATATCGCGCAGTTCCGTGTAATATACCTTGACATTTATCTCCTCGCCCTGCAACAGTTTTTTTAATGGCATCCGAATGTGAAGCGTCCCGTTCTTGTTTATAATTTCCACTTCTTTACTCCGACTTCCCGATATCTGCACCACATTGGCATCAGCTGGAATCAACTCGGCCGAAATCCTGTCGAAAACTTTAAGTGAGGTGAATGCGCCCGGATCTCTTTTATCCTGGCCAAACGATAATTGCATAAACAGCAAAAGAACTGCAGTAAGAAGTGTTTTCATCTTATTCATTTTTTCTGATAAAATTAAAATCTAGTTGTTTTTTAACCAAATCGGCGTTTTTTACCTTAACGTAAACCTCGTCGCCTAATTGCAGCGTGGTATTGGAAACAGCGCCCACAAGTGCATATTGCTTCTCATCAAACGTGTAATAATCATCTTTGATTTCCCTGATTCGACACATTCCCTCGCATTTATTTTCGATGATCTCAACATAAATTCCCCATTCGGTCACTCCTGAAATCACGCCCAGGAATTCCTGATCCTTATGATCCTGCATGTATTTAACCTGCATATACTTAACTGAATCGCGCTCAGCCTGTGTTGCCAGGTATTCCATATTCGAAGAGTGCTGGCACTTTTCTTCATAAATTTCCTCGCTAACCGACTTGCCGCCATCGAGATAGAATTGAAGTAATCTATGTACCATTACATCGGGATAACGACGAATAGGCGATGTAAAATGGGAGTAATAATCGAATGCCAGTCCGTAATGGCCAATGTTATCTGTCGAATACTTCGCCTTACTCATCGTGCGGATGGCAAGTGTATCGATTAGATTTTGCTCTTTTTTTCCATTGACTTCCTGCATCAGGTTGTTCAATGACTGAGCAATTCCGCCTTTGGTGCGCAAATCTATCTTATAACCGAATTTGGAGATGACGGTTTGCATCGCAATAAGCTTGTCTTCATTCGGTTCATCGTGAATCCTGTAGACAAATGTCTTTTTCTGTTTCCCGATGAACTCTGCCACTTTTCTGTTGGCCAACAACATAAATTCTTCGATCAGGTGATTTGCATCCTTGGCAACTTTAAAGTAAACACCGATTGGTTCACCTTTATCGTCCAGGTTGAATTTTACTTCGACTTTATCAAATGATATGGCACCTTCCGACATTCTCTTGCGTCGTAAAATTTTAGCCAGTTCATCCATTTTAAGCGTCGCTTCGACAATTTCGGCAGGAACCTTATACGATTCACCGGTAATCGAAGTTTCGGCCGGAATCATATCGTCTTTGGTCTCTATGATGTATTGTGCTTCTTCATACGCAAACCGCTGATCGGAATAAATCACTGTTCGTCCAAACCATTGGTCAACCACTTTAGCCTTATCATCTATCTCAAATACGGCTGAAAATGTATATTTCTCTTCATTCGGTCGCAGCGAACAGGCAAAATTCGACAACACTTCCGGAAGCATGGGAACAACGCGGTCCACCAAATACACCGATGTCGCGCGATTGTAGGCTTCATCATCCAAAGCGGTTCCTTCTTCCAAATAGAAAGAAACATCGGCAATGTGGATACCTATTTCGTAATTTCCGTTGTCAAGTTTCTTAAATGACAGCGCATCGTCAAAATCTTTGGCATCCTTAGGATCAATCGTGAAGGTCAAAGTGTCGCGCATATCGCGTCGTTTGTCGATTTCCGATTGCTGAATCGAAGTGTCCAGCTGCTGCGCATATACTTCAACATCGACAGGAAAATCGTATGGCAAACCGTACTCTGCTAATATCGCATGGATTTCAGTGTCGTGCTCGCCGGGTTTTCCAAGCACTTTTATCACCGATCCAAACGGACTGTCGGCGCGCTTTGGCCAGTCTTCTATCTTAACGATAACAACGTCGCCTTGCTCGGCATCGCCTATTTTATCCTTGGGAATGAAAATATCGGTATACATTTTAGGATTGGCAGTCGATACGAATGCAAAATTCTTCTGAATGTCGATTACACCAACGAATTCGGTTTTATTGCGTTCAATAACTTCAATAACTTCGCCTTCCGGTTTCTTGCCCGATCTCCTGTTGTAAACATATACTTTTACGATGTCACCATCGAGTGCGCGGTTCAGATTGTTGTTTGGTATGAATACATCATCTTCAAAATCTTCACAGATAAAATACGCCGTCTTCCGGCTGGTCATGTCGATCTTGCCCTGATAATATTCCTGGCTGATCGCTTTTATTAAATATTTGCCAGGCTCCGATTCGATGATTTTCTTTTGGTCTGCCAGTAATTTAAGATCTTTTATGATCTCATTCCGACTCTTGGTATCGTCGAGCTCAAGTATTGCGGCGATTTGCTTGTAATTAAAACCTTTATTCGCGTTGGTAGATAATATTTTTAAAATTTTGCCCGAAAAGTCTTTTTCTTTCTTGTGGGTCTTGCGGTGTTTCTCGCTCATATAATTGTAAATAATCGGGGAAATTACGAAATACTTTGCAGACAGGTCTTTAACGATTCTACATTTAGTTAAAAAATAACTTTTTTAGAAGTCTACATTGTATCTTTAGGAAAAGCATACAAAAATGGAAAAGTTCATCACTGCGGCAGTATTTAATTACGCGCATGAAATCACTATACTCAAACACAGGTTGGAACAGGAAGGACTGCAGTATTTCTTTGAGAACGAAACTACAGCCTCGGTGGCACCGATGTATTCAATTGCTTTTGGCGGAATCAAACTGAAAGTCCATCCCAACGATTTATCCACCGTGAACCAAATACTTGCTGAACTCAACGATTCCCATCTGCGAATAATTTAAAGTTGTCAACACATATTAAATACAACAAAAAAGAAAATTTAAATTTAATTATTTAATGGTGGTTATTATAGCGTGTTAATAGCTACAATAATTTTAAGCCTTTAAATAGTTTTAAACCGAATTTTAATTTTCTAACGTTTTGTGAACAATTCCATAACATACCATCATCCTGATTTTGAGTAGATTTTTAGATTTTATTAACAATCGGTACTACACCGTTTCTATGTAAAATTGTAGATAAGTCCGATGCTAAATTATGTTGACAACCGATTTTAAATTGATGATAAGTTTTATAAAAATTATCCAAACTTTACTTGGTTTTTAAATTTCAAAATTCACTTAGAAAAAATAAATTCACTCCCGCAAAAATCTTGTCACATTCGATAACAACTTCTCAACAATTGGCTGTAAATAGACAATACTTGATTTACAAGGCTTTACTGAAACTTATGAACATTACATAATTTACAGCATGTTTTACATTATTTACATTATTTACAAGTATTGTTAATAGTGTTAATATCCATCGCGGAAGCACTAAATTCAGTGCGTGGTTTTTAACAGCCGCAGGCAATTGTCTATATTTGCCAGTGAACAATACAACTACAAAATGAAAATATCAATTGGAAACGATCATGCCGGTCCCGACTACAAAAAAGCAATCGTCGAAAAATTACTCGCTGCCGGGCACACAGTACAAAACTACGGAACTGATTCGGCCGACAGCGTCGATTACCCCGATTTCGGCCATCCTGTCGCCAATGACGTTTCAACCGGTGCAGCCAATTTTGGCATAGTGATTTGCGGAAGCGGCAATGGCATCAATATGACTGTTAATAAACATCAGGGAATCCGCGCAGCACTATGCTGGACAAAAGAGATAGCGGCCTTGGCACGCCAACATAACAATGCCAACATCATCAGCATCCCGGCACGATTTACCTCGATTCCACAAGCTGTGGAAATGGTAGAAACATTCCTAAAAACCGATTTTGAAGGAGGCCGCCACCAGGGCAGGGTCGACAAAATCGCGTGCCTGTAATGTCGGGCGTACACATACATAAACACACCGTAAAAGGCAAAAACCTGCTGATCTCGATCGTATTGAACGTGGTCATCACGGCGGCTCAGGCCATAGGCGGAATTCTATCGGGAAGCCTTGCATTGCTGTCCGATGCTCTTCACAACTTCAGCGATGTACTATCGCTCATTTTCAGTTACGGCGCACACAAACTCTCCCGTAAAAAAGCGTCGTTAAATCAGACCTTTGGTTATAAACGTGCCGAAGTAATTGCAGCTTTCGTCAATGCAGTTACCCTGATCGTGGTGGCGCTTTACTTGATTTTTGAGGCAGTGCAACGTTTTTTTCATCCGGAGCCAATCGCCAGCGGACTCGTTATCTGGTTGTCGGTGTTAGGTATTGTGGCCAACGGCATTTCGGTACTGCTTATAAAAGGAGATGCTAAAAAAAGCCTGAATATGCGTTCGGCCTACCTGCATTTGTTCACCGATATGCTCGCATCGGTCGCAGTTTTGATCGGCGGTTTGCTAATGAAATATCTCAGCTGGTACTGGGTAGATAGTGTTCTGACATTCATAATCGCTCTTTACCTGATTTTTGTAGGCGTGGATTTATTGAAGAAATCCACTCAAATGTTGATGCTGTTCACGCCAACACATATCGATATCAAGGAAATTGTACGCGAAGTGCATAAAATTCCGGGCGTGGCAAAACTGCATCACATTCATGTTTGGCATTTGAACGATGAAGAGCTTCACCTCGAGGCACATCTGGACTGTAGTGATGATATTAAAATGTCGGAGTTCAATGACCTTTTGCACGATATCGAGCAGGTATTGTTCACCAAATTCCACATAAACCACATAAACATCCAACCCGAATTCAAAAAGGAAGATCCGAAAGATTATATCGTTCAGGATTAGGAGCGGTTAGCAACGAATACACGAATTATCACGAATTGAATATCCTCAATCAGAAATACTTAGTGATAAAAAATCCTATCTGAGTAAATCATTGCGATTGGTGGTAAAGTATGGTTTTTGCGGCTTCATATTATGCAGATGATCACAGATTCATATCCAAAAAACACTATAGTTATTCGTGTTAATTCGTGTAATTCATGGCAAAAAAATTCAGAAGGTAGGCATTTCATCACTTTCATATAAAAGGTAACTTCGCGATTTAACATTCACCATGACAAACATCAGCTATATATCGCAATTCGTTTCCACAACATCTGCGAACATCCAAAACATCGTAAAACTACTGGACGAAGATTGCACAATACCTTTTATTTCGCGCTACCGAAAGGACATCACCGGAAACCTCGATGAAGTCGTCATCGAAGAAATTGCCAAGCGCGACAAAGAATTCGATGTAATTATTAAACGAAAAGAATCGATCATAAAGTCAGTTGCTGAACAGGGCGCTCTTACCGATGAATTGTTGCGAAAATTTGAACAGAGTTTTGATCTATCGGAATTAGAGGATTTATATCTTCCGTACAAGAAGAAGAAAAAAACCCGCGCCGACACCGCACGCGAAAACGGCCTCGAACCGCTGGCGAAAATCATCATGGCGCAAAATGCCGAAGATCCCGAACGACTTGCCGCGCGTTACATCAATAAAAACGTATTAACTGAACAGGACGCGCTGCAAGGTGCACGCGACATCATGGCCGAATGGCTTAATGAGAATTTGTATATACGGAAAAGTCTGCGTCGCATTTATGCGCGGTCGGCTTCTATAGCAACAAAAATCGTCAAGTCAAAAGCAGATGATGAAGCAGCCAAAAAATATTCTCAATATTTCGATTGGTCCGAAAATCTTGCAAAAGCACCATCACACCGTTTGCTGGCAATGTTGCGTGCCGAAAATGAAGGATTTGTCAAACTAAAGATCGAAATTGATACTCAAGACGCAACAGCATTGATCGAACAATCGGTGATTAAAAATCATAATAGCGAAGCGGCCCATCATATAAAATTGGCTGCTGCCGACAGTTACAAACGACTGCTTGCTCCGGCGATTTCAAACGAAGTCCTGCAATTGGCTAAACAAAAAGCAGATTCCGCATCGATTCAGGTTTTTGCAAACAACCTTCAGCAATTATTGTTGGCGCCGCCACTGGGCGAAAAGCGGATTTTGGCGATCGATCCCGGGTTTCGCAGCGGTTGCAAAGTCGTTTGCCTGGACGAAAAAGGCGACCTATTATATAACGAAACCATTTATCCGCATGCGCCGCAAAACGAAACATCGGTTGCGATGAAAAAAATACGTTCGATGGTCAACGCATATAAAATCGATGCGATCTCGATTGGGAACGGCACCGCATCGCGCGAAACCGAGTTTTTCATCAAGAAAATTGCGTTCGATAAGCCTTTGCAGGTGTTTATAGTTAACGAAGCCGGTGCGTCGGTATATTCGGCTTCAAAAATTGCCCGCGACGAATTCCCAAATTTCGATGTGACTGTACGTGGAGCAGTCTCGATCGGCCGCCGTTTGTCTGATCCGCTGGCGGAACTGGTTAAAATCGATCCGAAATCAATTGGCGTAGGCCAGTACCAGCACGACGTTGATCAGGGAAAATTGAAAGACGAACTCGACACCGTCGTTGTACGGTGCGTGAACTCGGTGGGCGTAAATTTAAATACCGCCAGCAAACATCTGCTTTCCTATGTTTCCGGCATCGGCGAGAAACTGGCTGCAAACATTGTAGAATATCGTTCGGAAAACGGCGCATTCACTGAACGCAAACAATTGAAGAAAGTCGCCCGACTGGGTGAAAAGGCATTTGAGCAGGGCGCGGCATTCGTGCGGGTAATCGGAAAAAACCCGTTGGATAATTCAGCCGTCCATCCCGAAGCATATCCCATCGTGGAAAAAATGGCCCGTGATTTAAAAATATCTGTTGAAGAACTTGTTGGTGATAAGGAAAAAGCCGCATCGATCGATCTTACCAAATACGTGACCGAAACTATTGGCTTACTTGGTTTGCAGGATATCATCAAAGAAATTCAGAAACCAGGACTAGACCCGAGGAAATCGGCCAAAGTTTTCGAATTTGATGCCAATATCAGGAAAATAACAGATTTGCGGGAAGGAATGATTTTGCCGGGAATTGTAAACAATATCACCAATTTTGGTTGTTTCGTCGATATCGGTATCAAGGAAAGCGGCCTGGTTCATATATCGCAACTGAAAGCCGGCTTTGTGTCGGATGTCAATGAAGTAGTTAAACTTCAGCAGCATGTTCAGGTTAAGGTCACTGAAATTGATGTGGACAGGAAGCGGATTCAACTTTCGATGGTTTTGTGAAATCCCAAAAATAAAATTCCAAAACACAGATTTTAAGCACTATTTACATCTAACAATAAATAAAAAATTCCAAATCCCAACATTACATTGGAATTTGGAATTTAATTATTGAAATTTATTTACTAAACTTTCGGTTCTTCTTCTTTTTTCATCGGCTGACTATCGTCTTTAGACGCATTTTTGAATTCTTTTAATCCCGATCCGAGGCCTTTCATCAGCTCCGGAATTTTCTTGCCGCCGAAAAGCAACAACAATACTACAACGATTAAGATGATCTGTGGGGTGCCGACCATTCCTAAATATACGACTAAGCTGTTCATAATTTATGATTTAAGGCAACAAATATACGAAGAAATTGAGAAGCAGGTTTTTTAACCCTACTTTTTATCACAGCTTTCACAAAGTTGTAATCTCCCGCCACCATTTGGTTACCGATTCCTGTCCTAAAATTTATTCAAACGTTTATATTTGTAGCACACAACCATATCCATGGCACAAAAACGGCGTAAACGGCAGGTCTTGAAAAAAAGGCTTTTTACCAAAAATCGATTGGTCATCCTTAATGAAGATACTTTTGAGGAGATTTTTTCGCTGCGGCTGACGTTAATGAATGTCTTTGTGGTGGCATCGCTTGGCGCCGTCATAATTATCACCGTTACCACTTATATCATTGCTTTTACACCACTCCGCGAATATATCCCTGGTTATGCATCCACCAAGTTGAAACGGGATGCGACTGAACTGGCCCTCAAATCCGACTCACTTTATATCGCATTGCGCAACAATGATGCGTATATAAAATCGGTGCAAAAAGTACTCACCGGCGATCTTGATTACGCAAAATTTAATAAAGATTCCATAGTGGCCGCCAATACCGCCGAACCGGAGTCGTTGGTTTTATCGCCGTCGGAAGAAGAAATGCAATTGCGGGCGCAGGTTGCACTGGAGGATAAGTACAATCTTTTTGAACAGGCGACGGCAAAAGTAGGTGTTGTGTTTTTCCCTCCGGTAACCGGCCCGATAACCGAGAAATATGACGCCGGCAAAAAACATTTTGCTACCGATATCGCATTGGCTCGCGACACGCCTATAAAAGCTGTGCTAAACGGAACTGTAATTTTCGCCGACTGGACGCCTTCGACTGGAAATGTAATTATACTACGGCACAACAATGGTTTTATTTCGGTATACAAACATGCGGCGACTCTTACAAAAACTCAGGGTGACAATGTTAGGACCGGTGAAGTGATAGCGCTTGCCGGATCGTCAGGCAGTGAATCGACCGGCGTGCATCTTCATTTTGAACTTTGGAAAGACGGCTACGCGATCGACCCGGAGCAATTTATACAATTCAACTAAAATGTCATTAAAAGCAGTAGCAGCTAAAATATTCGCATCGTATATTTCCAGGAAAACCAATGCCTGGGCGAATAATCCCGTCCAAACACAACAAAAGGTTTTCCGCAATCTGATAGAACAGGCAAAATTCACCCAGTTTGGTAAAGACCACGAATTCGGGAATATTGCAAATCATTCCGATTTCATCAGGAGAGTTCCGGTTCGTGACTATGAGGAATTGAAGCCTTATGTCGAAAAAGCGGTGGCCGGAGAAGAAAATATTCTATGGAAGGGTCGTCCGCTTTATTTTGCCAAAACTTCAGGAACTACTTCGGGTGCCAAATATATTCCGCTTACCAAAGAGTCGATGCCCTTCCACATCGAGTCGGCGCGAAATGCTATTTTGCATTACATCCACGAAACAGGAAATGCCGATTTTGTCAACGGGAAAATGATTTTCCTTCAGGGAAGCCCGGTTCTTGACGAAAAAAACGGTGTCAAATTCGGTCGTCTCTCCGGAATAGTAGCTCATTTTGTGCCTGCCTATCTTCAAAAGAATCGGATGCCGTCGTGGGAAACAAACTGTATTGAAGATTGGGAAACCAAGGTCAATGCAATTGTGGATGAAACTGTAAATCAGGACATGTCGGTTATTTCGGGAATTCCGTCATGGGTTCAGATGTATTTTGAAAAATTGAAGGAACGTACCGGAAAACCGGTTGGCGAATTATTCAAAAACTTCAACTTATTCATTTACGGTGGCGTCAACTATGAGCCCTATCGGTCTAAATTCGAAAGTCTGGTTGGCAGAAAGGTAGACAGCATAGAACTATTCCCGGCATCGGAAGGATTTTTTGCCTATCAGGATTCGCAGTCTGAAAAAGGAATGTTGCTCCTGCTGAATTCAGGTATATTCTACGAATTCATCAAAGCTGCTGAATTTTATGAGGA
Source organism: Flavobacterium sp. (assembly GCA_015478765.1). GTDB lineage: Bacteria > Bacteroidota > Bacteroidia > Flavobacteriales > Flavobacteriaceae > Flavobacterium. The sequence continues at coordinate 9,484 of JADMKR010000162.1, read as the reverse complement.
AAATGCCCGCCGCTATACCATTGGCGAAGTCGAACTTGGGGTTAATTATGTCATGATCATATCGACCAATGCCGGTTTGTGGGCGTATAACATTGGCGATACCATACAATTCACATCGCTTAATCCGTACCGCGTAATCGTGTCGGGTAGATTGCAGCATTACATTTCTGCCTTTGGCGAGCATGTAATTGCCAAAGAAGTTGAGGAAGCTTTGCGGGAGGCCACCACAGGTACTGACATCAGCATTTCCGAGTTTACGGTCGCACCTCAGATTACGCCGTCGGGCGGATTGCCATATCACGAGTGGTTTGTCGAATTCGATGCGCCGCCAACCGATATCGGAAAATTTGCAGCGTCGATCGACGTTGCCATGCGGAAACAAAATCTTTACTATGACGATTTAATTTCGGGTAAAGTACTTCGGCCGGCTATGGTGACCTGCGTGTCGGCGGGTGCTTTTAATGAGTATATGAAGTCACAGGGGAAATTAGGCGGACAAAATAAAATTCCGCGTTTATCCAATGATAGGAAGATTGCCGACGCGCTGGCTGCAAATCGGCGATAAGCAAGAAATCACGCCTGACTGAAATGAATATTGTAGTAAATTAAAAACGCTACATTTGCAGGTTAGAAAATATTTTGAATGAAAGAAGTTAAGAATATTGTACGTTCGCGTGCCCAGGAATCATCGAGTGCCGTCGAAAAGTTGTACATAACGATGCGGCACCTGTTTAACAGGGGATTCTATAAACCGATGGGCGTTTCAGGTGAGACGCTACGCGAGGCGCTATTGCAGCTTCGTCCTGAAATCTACGGAACTATTGCAGGCGAGAAAGTCGAACTAAACGGTTTGCTTTATGTAATGGAACGCTTGCCGATCGGAATTGAGGAATGCCGATTTATCAACCTTACATCAGACGAAGGGTATTCAAAATCTCATTTTCAGGCCATCATCCCGCCAAAGCGACGTCGCAACTGTTATCGTATTGACGACGAACAGATGAATGTCGAAATTACCCGCGGGCGATCGGACATTTACGATATTCTGACGCATCTCACTTTTATTTTCATCGAATCCCATAAGATCAAGGATCGGGTGTTGCTGGACGACAGCGGTGAATTATCACGCGACTGGCAGAAATTAACCCAGGCGGTTCAGGTCAACAAAAAACTGTCGCTGGTCGACAAAGAGATTGCCATTTCGCATGCTGCCAATATTCTCGGAAGAACCTTTGCGGAAGTCCTTGACATATATGACGCTTTCGCCACTACCGACAAACCCGACCGGTTTTTACATATTATCTATTGGCTCGGAAAATTGGCCATCGAAGAAATCCTCGGCAATAATAAGCGAACAATTACATTCAGCCCCATTTTGCGGGAACGCCTGGGTCACCACATTCACGGCGAGATTTGGGCAACCAATATCAAGCAGGTGCTCGAAGCAAATGACTTGTTGAAGCGCCCCATTCATATCATCAGTGCCAATATGCACAGTGTGATGAATTCGCTGTTTGCGACCCATGTTTTGAAAGCAAAATTCAAAGACAAGCATGCGTTTGACATTTATCAGGAATTGAGCAAAACCGGTGCACATACTGTTCGTGACAAGGTTGAGGAATTTGCCAAGTTACATGGAATGATATCCTTGCCGGATGCATCGGGAACCAACATCGATGTTCAAATTTTCGACACGGCAAAAATCGACTGGAAGAAATCAGCATTTCCGAAGGCAAAAATTACCGATGCTGCACCCGTGATAATCGTAATGGATTATGCTTTCGGCGAACAGGCATACGAGACTATCGACGAGCTTTTAAAACCGTATAAAACCGAAACAGAAAAGACACTTTTGAATGTGGTCTCGGTTTCGATCATGGGAAAAGCCGGTATTTTGGAAGGAGGGAAAGGCGATATCATGATTCCGTCGGCGCATATAAACGAGGGAACCGGTGACAATTATCCGTTCGAGAACCAACTTACAGCCGAAATGTTTGCCGGAAACGACATACCGGTCTATGCCGGTCCGATGGTGACCGTGCTGGGAACATCATTGCAAAATCGCGATCTTCTCACGTTTTTCAACAAATCAACCTGGGGCGTCATTGGTCTGGAAATGGAAGGAGCATACTATCAGAAAGCGATACAGTCGGCTTCGAAGATTCGCAAGAGCATCAATTTTGACGTGAAAGTCCGATATGCTTACTACGCATCGGATAATCCGCTGGAAACAGGAAGCACACTGGCATCGGGCGGTCTTGGAACCACCGGGGTCAAACCAACCTACCTTATAACCATCAAAATATTGGAACAAATATTTAACATAGAAAACTAATGAGTACAACTCCGCCAAACAGTTACGAAGATAAAGAAATCGACCTGCGGGATATTTCCCGAAAAATGGGCTCGATGTTTCAGCGGCTCAGTTCATTTATTTTTAAGAGCATCCAATTTGCGATCAAAAATATCGTAATCCTTCTTTTGTTATTAATTATTGGCGTCGGCTTGGGAATGTACCTCGACCGGACGCAAAAGATATATGATCATCAGATTATCGTGTCACCCAATTTCGGCAGCGTCGATTACCTGTATTCAAGAGTCGATCTTATAAATTCTAAAATAAAGCAAGGCGATACTGTGTTTCTGAAGTCGATTGGTTTCAAAAATCCGACGCGATTGGCAAAGATTAAAGTCGAACCGGTGGTCGATGTCTATAAATTTATCAATCGCACGGGTAAGGAGCTCGATTTCCAACTATTGCAATTGTTTGCGGAAGATGGAGATATCCAAAAAATTGTCGAAGATCCGATTACCGCCCGCAATTATACCTACCATTCGATTTCATTTACAACCCGAAATCGGACAACTACGGCTGCGACCGTTACTCCGCTGTTGAACTATCTTAATGACAACGAACATTTCAAGAAGATCCAGCAGGAAACTCTCAAAAATGTACAACTGAAAATGGAAGCCAATGAGCGCACCATTGCCCAAATCAACGGGTTTATGGACGACTTTGCAAAATCGTCATCGGAAACTGCTCCAAAAAGCAGCAGCTTGGTTTACTACAATGAAAATACACAACTCAATGATGTCATCAACACAAAAGACGAATTGCATCAGGAGCAAGGTTATCTGAGAATCGAACTCGTTGGATACGATAAAATCATAAAAGACAGTACTGTCATCACCAATATAGAGAAAAAAGGAACCGTCAACGGAAACATGAAACTGTGGTTGCCCTTATTGCTAATAGCTTTCTTTTTGGCGATTCGCGCATTCATTGCATTTTATAAACATCAGGCGCGTAAGCACCAAACACCAGCATAATTATGAAGGGAATTATATTAGCGGGAGGATCGGGCACCAGGTTGCACCCGTTGACGCTTGCAGTAAGTAAGCAGTTAATGCCGATTTATGATAAGCCGATGATATACTATCCGCTATCTACGCTACTGTGGGCGGGAATCAATGAAATACTCATCATCTCTACGCCGCATGATTTGCCGCTGTTCCGCCAACTCCTGGGCGATGGGAAATCGCTTGGCTGCCGGTTTGAATATGCGGTGCAGGAAAATCCCAACGGACTTGCCGAAGCGTTCATAATCGGAAAAGAATTCATTGGAAAAGATAAAGTAGCATTGGTACTGGGAGACAATATATTCTACGGAACGGGTTTATCAGATTTGCTCCACGCAAACAACGATCCAGATGGCGGTATCATCTACGCCTATCATGTACATGATCCCGAACGCTACGGCGTTGTCGATTTTGATTCGGATGGCAAAGTGTTGTCAATCGAAGAGAAACCAACCAGCCCGAAATCTAATTATGCCGTACCCGGAATTTACTTCTATGATAATGATGTGGTCGAGATCGCGAAAAACATCCGGCCAAGCCACCGTGGCGAACTCGAAATTACCGACGTCAATAAAGAATACCTGAACCGTGGCAAGCTTAAAGTCAGCATCCTCGACAGGGGAACTGCGTGGCTTGATACGGGTACCTTTCAATCGCTGATGCAGGCTTCCCAGTTTGTCCAGGTAATCGAGGAACGACAAGGCCTTAAAATAGGTTCGATCGAAGAAGCGGCTTACAAGATGGGCTTTATAAACGATAGTCAACTCCGCGAGCTCGCTCAGCCATTGCTGAAAAGCGGCTATGGAAAACACTTGCTAAGTATCATTTAATGACAGTAATCCCTTCGAAACTAAACGGTTGTTTTGTGCTGGAACCGAAAATTATTTCGGACGAACGAGGCTATTTCATGGAAAGTTTCAACGAACAAACATTTGCCGAAAAAACAGGCCAGAGCGTTCATTTTGTTCAGGATAACCAATCGTACTCGACAAAAGGTGTTCTGCGCGGACTCCATTATCAGACGGGCCAACATGCGCAGGCGAAATTGGTGCGGGTGCTGCGTGGCGAAGTACTGGACGTTGCTGTCGACATTCGGCCCGAATCGCCAACATACGGGCAATACGAAGCGGTTTTGCTTACCGGCGACAACCAAAAACAATTTTTCATTCCCCGTGGTTTCGCACACGGATTTTTAGTTCTGAGTGATTCGGCCGTATTTTTTTATAAGTGCGATAATTTCTACAACCGCGACTCGGAAGGCGGAATAATTTATAATGATCCGCAGTTGGACATCGAGTGGCAAATGTCGCCAAATGAATTGTTGATTTCTGACAAAGACAAGTTGCTTCCAACTTTATCAAATGCGAAAAAAGTATGGTAGTACTTGTCACAGGTGCTTCGGGACAACTGGGGATGGCGCTTCAACATGTCGCTCCAGATCATTCCGGGATTGACTTTCATTTTGCATCTTCTGCCGAAGCCGACATTACCAACAAAGTACAATTAAGCGAAATATTCGACAGAATAAAACCCGAATATTGCATCAATGCCGCAGCCTACACTGCTGTGGATAAAGCTGAAAGCCAACCGGAATTGGCAAAAGCTATCAATGTTGAAGGAGCCCGAAACCTGGCTGAAATCTGCAAGCAGCATAACACCGTTCTCATTCACATTTCGACCGATTTTGTATTCGACGGCCAAAAAAACACGCCATACACCGAGGATGATTTAACCAATCCGCAAAGTGTGTACGGACAAACAAAGCGCGACGGTGAACTTGCGATTCAGGAGACTTGGGGGAAACACATCATCATCAGGACATCGTGGCTTTATTCGCAATTCGGCAATAATTTCATGAAAACGATGCTGAGGATGGCCGCGGAGCGCGATACAATTTCCGTGGTAAACGACCAAATCGGAACGCCAACAAATGCGGTTGATTTGGCCGAGGCGATAATTCATATTGCAAAAACTCTATATCAATTACCCAATATCCAAAACCCAATATCCAAAACCCAATGCCCACTACCCCAAACCCTAAACCCTGAACCCAATACCCTAAACCTTTTTGGAATTTACCATTTTAGCAACCAAGGCGAGTGCAGCTGGTTTGATTTTGCGAAAAAGATATTCGAAGTCAGTAATATTGATATAGATTTACGGCCGATTACCACAGCGGAATTTCCTACCGCGGCTAAGCGGCCGGGGTATAGTGTTTTGGATAAGGGGAAGATAGGGAAGAATTTTGGGATAAAGTTAATTACTTGGACTGACAATTTCATAAAAGACACACCGAACAAATGATAGATCTCACATCGTATTCTAATGATTTGGTCCTCCGCAACGGAATCTTTTTTGCATCTAAGGATAGTGATATTTCTTATCCCGAAACCGGTAATGATGATTACTTTGCGATTGAGGATAATAGCTTCTGGTTTATTCACCGAAATAACTGCATCACGACGGCGGTAAAAAATTATAGTAACATCGATTTGTTTTTTGATATCGGTGGTGGTAATGGATTCGTTTCGAAAGCACTTGAAGAAAAGGGAATCGCAACAGTATTAGTTGAACCGGGAATCGGTGGATGCCGCAATGCACAAAAAAGAAATATAAAGAATATTGTTTGTTCAACATTGGAGAACGCTTCTTTCAAAAAGAATGTAATACCTTCAATAGGCTTATTTGATGTAATTGAACATATCGAGGATGACAAGGGGTTTCTCACCTCTATTTATTCATACCTCCAAGATGATGGTTTTGTTTATATAACCGTGCCGGCTTTTGATTTTTTGTGGTCAAACGAAGATGTAGATGCGGGTCATTTTAGAAGATATACACTTAATAATTTAGAAAAGAGGCTGAAGACTGAGGGATTTATCATAAAACAGTCGACCTATATTTTTTCTATTCTTCCTGTCGCTGTTTTTCTCTGTAGGACTATTCCCAGCAAAATTGGCTTTAACAAAAAATCTAATTTAATCAGCAAGCATACTAGTGAGCATTCACAAAAAAAAGGTGTTCTGAACACCATTCTGAACAAGGTTTGGAACTGGGAATTAAGTAGAATTGATAAAGGGCGGAAAATTCCCATGGGTGGAAGCTGTTTTGTTGTAGCTCAAAAAAAAAGCAGTTAAAAAATTAAACTAGATTTAAAAGTGAAAATCTGCTTTAACTTCTTTTTACTCCATAAATTATACTAATATCAAGATGAAATTATCCATAGTCTCTCCCGTATATCGTGCCGAAAATGATCTGGATGAACTCGTTATACGCATTAAAATGTCAGTGCCGGATAATTTTAATACGCTTGAAATAATATTAGTGGATGATTTTAGCCCCGACAATTCATGGTCAAAAATTCAGCAACTTTCGCAAGATAATCCTGAAATTATCGGTATAAAACTGAGTCGAAATTTCGGTCAACATTACGCAATTACTGCTGGCCTTGACCATGTGACAGGTGATTATATCGTCGTGATGGATTGTGATCTGGAGGACCGACCCGAAGAAATCCCCAACTTATATGATAAAGCAAAGGACGGATTTGAAATAGTCCTAGCACGCCGACATAACCGTCAGGATTCATTTCTAAAGAAAACTTTTTCAAAAGCATTTTATCGAACCTTAGCATATCTCACCGGATCAAAACAGGACGAGGCGATTGCGAATTTTGGAATATATAGCAGCGCAGTGATTTCGGAAGTACGCAAGATGCGTGAGAGTATCCGGTATTTCCCGACGATGGTTAAATGGGTTGGATTTAAATCAACTACCGTCGATGTTGCCCATGCCTCACGGCAGGATGGAGCATCGAACTACAATTTTAAAAAAATGGCTAATCTGGCATTGGATATCATCCTGGCTTTTAGCGACAAACCATTGCGGTTAATAATAAAATTTGGTGCGACTGTGGCATTTATTGCTTTTGCCATGGCAATATATACTTTTGTCCAATGGCTGCGTGGTGAAGTTCTGGTTTCGGGATATGCGAGTTTAATCATTAGTATCTGGTTTCTTAGCGGATGCTTGTTGATGACTTTGGGTGTAATAGGAATGTATATTGGAAAAATATTCGAGGGTGTTAAAAACCGGCCCCTATACATAATTGAAGAGATAATAAATGGCTGAAATCAAGCGGCTGGAGTGGGATTCTGATTTTTTCGGAATTGAAGTAGGTGAGTGGATCGGTGATGGGATTGCCGAATCGGCAGGACATTTCGATCTGCTATACCGGGAGACATCGGCATTAATTAATGAAAAAATGCCTGGTTTCGAATGCTCATTCTTGGAACAAAAATTAATTTTCGGAAAAGATCTGCTTCATACAGTTTCAGTCGATAACGCCATTCGCGATTATTCGTCCGAAAAGTCAACAATGGAACTTTACCAATTGGCTTATGAAAGCGGTAAGTACAGCAGGTTTAAGCTTGATCCAAGAATGAAATCTGATGATTTCGAGCGAATGTACCGATTGTGGTTAGACAATTCCGTAAGCAAAACGTTCGCCACCGGCGTATTAATATATCAAATAGACGAAATTGTGGCTGGGTTTGTCACATACGCAATTAAGGGACGTGTGGGAAATATTGGTCTGATTGCGGTCTCGCCGTCATACCAGGGTCGGGGAATTGGCAAAAAACTGGTGACGGCGGTTGAAAGCGCGCTTATAAGCAATGGCATATTTGAACTTCAAATTCCTACACAGTCGTCCAACATTGAAGCATGTGCTTTTTATAAAAAGTTAGGTTATAATATAATTATGTCGAAACATATTAAACATTTCTGGAAATGATACCTTTCAACAAACCTTATTTGACCGGGAAAGAAATTTTCTATATTGAGGATGCCGTGAAAACGGGTAAAATTTCGGGAAATGGTAAGTACACCAAATTGTGTCATGACTTTTTTGAGCAACGCTATGGATTTCTGAAATGCCTGCTTACAACATCCTGTACGGATGCTTTGGAAATGGCGGCAATTTTATTGGCTATACAACCTGGAGATGAGGTAATAATGCCATCCTACACATTTGTATCAACTGCCAATGCGTTTGTGTTACGTGGTGCCAAGATTGTGTTTGTTGACAGCAGGCCTGATCATCCGAACATGGATGAAAGTAAACTTGAGGCGCTGATTACAACTAAAACGAAAGCTATCGTCCCGGTACATTATGCCGGAGTCGCGTGCGATATGGACGTTATTATGGATATTGCGCTGCGACATAATTTATTTGTCGTCGAAGATGCCGCACAGGCAATCGATAGTTATTACACAGGAAAAGACGGTATTCGCCGGGCATTGGGATCTATCGGGCATTTGGCAGCCTTTTCGTTTCACGAAACTAAAAATATCATCTCGGGTGAAGGCGGCATGTTGACAATTAATGATGTTCAATTTAGCGAACGCGCCGAAATCATTTGGGAAAAGGGCACAAATCGGTCGGCATTTTTCCGCGGAGAAGTTGATAAATACGGTTGGGTTGATATTGGAAGTTCGTTTCTGCCATCGGAAATTATTGCGGCATTTTTATGGGCGCAGTTGGAAAATCTTGACAAAATTCAGGAGAAGCGCAAAGAACACTGGAAAGTATATAATGAAAATCTTTCAGAGTGGGCTGTATCAAACGGTATTGCACTTCCAGTCATCCCATCATATGCGACAAACAATGGACATATGTATTATCTTATCTGCCGGGAACCCGAACAACGGGTCCAATTATTACAATACTTGAAACAAAACGGGATAATGGCTGTATTTCATTATATCAGTTTGCACCGTAGCCCGTTTTTTAATAAACATTATATCGGGGCAGAGATGACCGAAACAGATAGGTACACAGATACCCTAATTCGTTTGCCGCTGTTCTATGAACTGCCTGTCGATTCAGTACTAAGCGTATTCAAAGCGGCAAAGTTCTGATATAATTATTCGAAATAAAGTGCGGCTCCTTTTTCTTCACCTAATTTGATAATGACTATGTCATTCACCCTTTTTATCGACTCATAATCTGGCCAAACCGGCATTGCCGCAACGGAATCTTTGACAGAATTCAACTGTTCGTGGGTATGCATCATATTGTATTCGGCGACATCTGCTTCTCGGATAAAGTTTATTATTCGGT
>JADMKR010000161.1:10681-20265 GCA_015478765.1 Flavobacterium sp. | reverse complement strand
TATCACCCGGGTTGATTCGCTCGGGAGAATATCCTGCGAAAAAGTCAACGTTAAACTTTAAACCTGAAACCTTTTCCAGCACCGGCACACATTCCTCTTCGGTCACGCCGGGATACACAGTCGATTCATAAATGACGATATCACCTTTCTTAAGTACTTTTCCAACGGTCTCACTCGACTTATAAAGTGGCGTCAGGTCGGGGCGATTGTTTTTGTCAACCGGAGTTGGAACCGTAACAATATAATAATTACAGTCTTTGATGTCATCCAGATTGTTCGAACAAAACAGACCGGTTTCCATATCGGGCGTATCAGACAAAACTGCCTGTAAAATATCGTCTTCGACCTCTAAGGTTGAATCTGTTCCGGATCGCAGCATTTTTATTCGCTCCGTATTGATGTCAAATCCGATGACGGGAAATTTGGTTGCAAATAATCTCGCTAGCGGCAGGCCTACATATCCCAATCCAATTACGGCTATCTTTATGCTCATATATTTTGTATTTGTTATTGGTGGTACTGTTTTTCGTAATATTTATTGTATTCCCCGGTGGTGACATTCTTCAGCCATTGCTCATTGCTGAGATACCAGTCGACTGTTTTCTCTAATCCTTGCTCAAAAGTTACCGACGGCGACCAGCCCAACTCCGAATTTATCTTCGAAGCATCTATAGCATATCGCAAATCATGCCCGGGCCTGTCTTTAACAAATGTAATCAGCTTTTCTGACGTACCGGCCTCGCGCTGCAGTTTTGAATCCATGATTTTGCAAAGCACGCGCACTAGGTCAATATTTTTCCACTCATTGAAACCACCTATGTTATAGGTTTCGTGATTCCTGCCTTTGTGATAAACCAAATCGATAGCAGCCGCATGATCTTCAACAAAAAGCCAGTCACGTGTATAATTACCGTCGCCGTAAACCGGCAATGATTTGTTTTCGATGATGTTATTGATAAACAACGGAATCAGCTTCTCCGGAAAATGATTGGGGCCGTAATTATTGGAGCAGTTGGTGATCAAATAAGGGAAATTATACGTTTCTCCGTACGCCCGAACAAAATGATCCGAACTTGCCTTCGAAGCCGAATACGGCGAATTGGGATCGTACGGCGTGGTTTCGGTGAACAATCCGGTTGCACCCAGGCTTCCGTAAACCTCATCAGTACTGATATGGTAAAAACGCTTTCCGTCAGAATTATCTTTCCAGATATTCTTGGCTGCGTTCAGCAAATTCACAGTTCCGATAACATTGGTTTTCACAAACGACAGCGGATCGGTAATCGAGCGATCGACATGTGACTCGGCCGCCAAATGGATAACGCCGTCAAACTGATGTTCGGCAAACAGCTTGTCGATAAAACCCGCATCGGTGATGTCGCCTTTTATAAAGCGGTAATTAGGTTGATTCTCAATGTCGGCGATATTCTCAAGATTGCCTGCATAAGTCAGGGCATCAAGATTGAAAATCTGATAGTCGGCATATTTCTTTACGAATCGACGTACAACATGCGATCCGATAAAACCGGCACCTCCGGTAATCAATATCTTTTTCATCGGCAAATATTAAGAGCCTATGGCTTGGTAAATAAATCCTATTTTCGACAGCTGTTTTCCGTCTAATATATTCCTTCCGTCAAAAACGAAGGCTGGTTTTTGCATATTCTCGTATATTTTCTGCCAATCATAATCACGGAATTCGTCCCATTCCGTCAAGACTGCGATTGCGTGCGCTTTGTGACACGCTTCGTAAGGTGTTGAGAAAACTTCAACAGCTTCGGCATTCTTTTCTGCCGATCTCGAATCGAGCATATCCAAATCGGCCAGCACCTGATTGCGAGCTACTTTCGGATCATACACCGCGATGCGGGCCTGCTCGTTGAGCAAACAATCGGTGACACATATGGCGGCCGACTCGCGACTATCATTGGTGTCTTTTTTAAATGCCCATCCTAATATCGCAATTTTCTTATCAGACACTGTATTGTAAAGCGTTTGTACAATGCTACGCGCAAATCGTTCTTTTTGATGGTCGTTCATCTTAACAACCTGCTCCCAGTAATCAGCTACTTCATCAAGGCCAAAAGACTTGGAGATATAAACTAAATTTAAAATATCTTTTTGGAAACACGATCCGCCAAAACCAACAGATGCTTTAAGGAACTTGGATCCGATGCGGCTGTCCATTCCAATAGCCCGTGCCACTTCGTTTACGTCGGCACCGGTTTTCTCGCACAATTCTGAAATGGCATTTATCGACGATACACGCTGCGCCAAAAATGCGTTTGCCGTTAATTTCGACAGTTCCGACGACCAAACATTGGTAGTAAGGATACGCTGCGGATCAACCCATTTTGCATACACTTCCACCAGGGCGTCGATGGCTTTTCGGCCGGCTTCCGTCGTGTCGTCGCCTCCGATCAACACTCTGTCGGGATTTAAAAGATCCTGAATTGCGGTACCTTCGGCCAAAAATTCAGGATTGGAGAGTATCTGAAACTGTACTCCGTTTCCGGTATTGTCGAGAATACTTTTAATTGCCTCGGCGGTCCTTACCGGCAAGGTTGACTTCTCAACGACTATCTTGTCACTTTTGGAAACCCGGGCAATTTGACGCGCACAAAGTTCGATGTACTTTAAATCGGCTGCCATACCTTTGCCCGATCCGTAGGTTTTTGTGGGCGTATTCACCGATATAAAAATCAGTTGCGCCTCCTCTATCGCTTTGTCGACTCCAGTCGAAAAAAATAAGTTTTTATTACGCCGTTCGGCAACAATCTCGCTAAGTCCAGGCTCGTAAATTGGCAGTTTATTTACATCAGTATCGTTCCAGGCAGCAATTCGGCCCTCGTTTAGGTCAACAACGGTAACGCGAATATCAGGACATTTTTGTGCTATGACAGCCATTGTTGGTCCGCCTACGTAACCTGCTCCTATGCAACATATATTTGTAATTTTCATTCTATCTTTTTGCAATTTCTTGAATCAAATTGTTATTTCTTTTCTCGCAAATTTTCCCAATACCAGCGCACCGCTTCCCGCAGCCCGTCACGGAATGAATACGCCGGGGCATACCCTAGCAATGATTTAGCTTTGTCAATACTCGCCAGTGAATGCGGTATATCGCCGTCGCGGTTTGGTCCGTGAATAATGGGAACCTCTGCAATGGCAGGCTCGAACTCCGACAAAAATTGCTTTAGATAATGAACAAGGTCATTCAATGTCGTTCGGTCGCCAAAAGCCGTGTTATACACCGTATTGATCGCTAAACTATTTTCGGTTGAAATCGCAAGTTCGTTCATCAGGATCACATTGTCAATATAGGTAAAATCCCGCGAATAGGTTCCGTCGCCATTTATTACGGGACTTTCGTGATTCATTAGCTGCATCACAAATTTTGGGATGACTGCCGCATACGCGCCATTCGGATCCTGTTTACGGCCAAAGACATTGAAATACCGCAACCCGACAGTTTCGACGCCATAGGTATTGCTGAAAATCTCAGCATACAATTCGTTGACATACTTCGTGATGGCGTATGGCGAAAGTGGCTTTCCTATTTTATCTTCGACCTTCGGCAATGCTTCCGAATCACCATATGTTGACGAACTGGCCGCATAAACAAATCGTTTCACTTTAGCGTCACGCGCCGCTACCAGCATATTTAAAAATCCCGACACGTTAACGTCGTTGCTTGTAATAGGGTCATGTATCGATCTGGGCACCGACCCGAGAGCGGCCTGATGTAAAACGTAACTGACGCCATCGACCGCCAAACGGCATGTTTCCAGATTGCGAATGTCGCCTTCGATTAATTTGAAGTTCGGATTGTCAAAATGCCGACTTATATTATGACGATGTCCGGTGGCAAAGTTGTCAAGACAAACGATGCGAAATCCTTTCGACAGAAAATGATCGCAAAGATTCGAGCCGATGAATCCGGCACCACCTGTAATGAGTATACTTTTTTGTGAATCTAAAATCATCGCTTGTTCTATTTGTTAGTGCGCGAGCGCATGCCTTTAAATAATCGCTTCATAAAACCTTGCGGCTTTTCCTCTTCGTGATAGCCATCGGAATAGTTTACATAACTGTAGCCGTAACCGTATCCATATCCATATGCATAACCATACTTGGCTTTGTTTTCGTAACCATTCAACACGATACTTACATTGTTCAGCTCGCCACGTTTATGACGGTTGTTCAACAGTGTAACCATATCTTTTTTGGTATAGTTCTGTCGCATTATGTATAACGTAACATCGGCGTACTGGGCGAGCTCGACCGCATCCGACACAAGTCCGACAGGCGGCGTATCCAGTATTATGTAATCATACCGCGTTTTAAGTTCGGCAATGAAATCGGTCATGCTTTCACCAATGATAAGCTCAGACGGATTTGGCGGGATCGGGCCTGAAGTAATAACGTCGAGATAAGGAATATGCGTTTTCTGCACAACCTCATCCAACGTCTTTTGACCAATCAGATAATTAACCACGCCCAAATCATTTCGGATATGGAAATCGTCAAAAATCTTGGGTTTTCGTAAATCCACACCCACGATTACAGTACGCTTTTCACTGAGCGCGAAAACAGTTGCAATATTGATCGAGCAGAACGTCTTTCCTTCACCACTGATGGACGATGTAAGCATAAGCGTTTTACTGCCCGCCTGATTCTGTTTCTTATATAAGAATTGAAGCGATGACCTAATAGCCCGGAACGACTCGGCCAACGCCGATTTCGGCTTTTCGATTACCGACAAATTAGTGTCGTTGTGCTTGACTCCAATCACGCCTATCAAAGGAATCTTGGTAAGTTTGGTAACATCTTCGGTATTCAAAATCGCATTCTCCATGAAAAATATACCGAACACAACCAGCAGCGGTATCAAAAATCCAAGGAAGGCAGCCATTACATAATTGGTAGCCGTATTCGGACCTACCAAATGCCCGCCGGTATCTTTGGCCCGATCAATAAAATGCACATCGGATAAATTTGCAGCAGCAACGATTTCCGCTTGGTTGCGTTTGTCCATGAACGTTTCAATGATCATGTTGTACAAGTCATACTTGCGTTTGATTTTGAGAAATTCCCGCTGTTCAGTAGGCAACTTGTCGACTTCAGTCTCAAGCGATGCAATTTTATTGTTTATGGTTCGCTGTTCGTAATCGATGGCTGACTTCGCCGCGCTGATATTATTTATCAATACTTTCTTTACCGATTCGATTTCGCTGTCGATATCACGGAACATTTTATCGTTCTTGACTGTATACGACATAGCAGCCCGTTCAGTCGACTTTTCGATCAATGTGCTTACCCCTTTTATAATATTCGGATCATCGATACCGGCTACCGAAGGGGCCGGCAGTTTTGAGAAATCGACACTGCTTTTAAGATAGGCAGAAAGCGAATTCAGGTAGTTTATTTTGCGGTTGATCATGTCGCGCTCGGCATCGTACTGTGTGAGTTGTTCAGCAAATTTGCCGCCGCCGCTTTCGATCTCAAACATATTTTTGTTGCGCGAAAAG
Source organism: Flavobacterium sp. (assembly GCA_015478765.1). Taxonomy (GTDB): domain Bacteria; phylum Bacteroidota; class Bacteroidia; order Flavobacteriales; family Flavobacteriaceae; genus Flavobacterium. The sequence goes on along the minus strand of JADMKR010000161.1, from coordinate 14,734 downwards.
GATTGTATTTCCTGTTCCGATGCCTGTCTTTCAGCATCCATCTCCTGCAATTGCTTGTCGATAAATTCGATGGTATTTCGCGCAAATTCATTCTTTCGGTCCAACTGCGCCTTGATCAGTGTTTCAACTGTGGTGTTTAGATAGTCAACCAGGCGCGCTTTATTGGAACCTGTTTGGGACAATACCATAATCGAACCGGCTTTGGTATCGATTTCGGCCTTGAGTGATCGGTGTTTTTTGACGGTGTTATCAAAATCATTGAACCGGATCATGTATTCATTATTGGCATAAAAGCCCGGATTCAGTGTCAAATCGAGTGTAAGGTTCAAAAAGGGTAGTTGTACCTTTTCGCCGATCTTATAGCGCTTCTTGAAAATCCCCGGCTCGACCGATGTCTTGCTGGTGAAATGATTATCGTAATGATATAATGTAACCGATTCTTCCTCAAAAGGAATTTCGATCTCGTAGGTGTCGGCCGAGACAAATCGGATCTTTATCAGCGAGTTCATCAATTGTCCGCGTTCCTTATCGATATTCAGCACAAATGGCACTTCGCCATACACATCGTGCATGTAATATTCTCCTTCGCGCAAATAATCTATATAGAATTGAAGTGAGTCGACAACGCGTTCGTTATGTGCACGTGACCGAAAAGTAGTGGCTATGTTCTGAACCTGATCTGAAATGCCGCCCCAATTGAATACAAGGCTGGTCGTTGAAGTAAAAAGCGGACTGTTCTCTTCCTTTATTACGATCGTAGTGTCGATTCCGTATACTTTTTCCTTGCGGATATTTACCTGATACGCAATAAAAAAAGTAATGATAAGACTGACAAGAAACCACCTCCAATAACTCAACGTTTTAATCAGAAACCCTTTAAAATCAAAGTTATTCTGACTCTCAAAAAAAGAAAAATCTTTTGTATCAAGCATATTGATTATTTATCGGGTTAGGATTAGCAGTGTCGTAGTAACCAGTGTCAGTACCGAAATGATGGTTGTAAGCGACTGGACACCTGTCGTTCCGGTTCCCCAACTTTTCTGCGGAAGCGGCTTGACGTAGATATAATCGTTGGGCTGCAGATGGTAATATGGCGACTGCATTGATTTTGAATCGGTCAAATCGATAGTATGCATTTCGGTTCCACTTGGGAACTGGCGCATTACCACTACCGATTTGCGGTCGCCGGTGATGGTGATATCGCCGGCATTTGCGATCGCTTCCATGATATTCACTTTATCCTGAAAAAGAAGTTTACTTCCCGGTGCCGCCACTTCGCCGTTGATGGTATATCGGAATCCGGCTAGTTTTACATTGACGAACAGGTCAACTTCGTTTTTAAAGTAGTCGCGTAACAGCAATTCTTCGATTTTCGCCCGCGTTTCCTCCAGCGTATAGCCCAGTACATTCACCTCGCCAAGCACCGGGATCCGGATATTTCCATGGTCATCCACGCTATATCCCTGGGAATACAATGACTGCTCGGAATTTAACGCCTGCGCATTTTCGGCTGCACGGAACATCTCAACGAGTCGCTGGTCGATCGCCTTCAAGGTAATATTTAAGATATCATTGGTTTGTAGCCGGTACGGCTTTGAGGGAATCGCGTTTACGGCCTGCTCAATGCCGGGTTGCTGTTTGTCCTGAAGATAAATCAGGTCCTTGGTCGGGACACATGAAGCGAATAATAAACCGGTGAGTATCAGCAAAAAGAACAGTCTCGTCATTATAGTCAAAAAAAATTGCAAACAAAGATAGTTTTTCATTTTAGAAATCGAAAAAAGTACACACTTAATATAGCCGCTAAATGTTTTTTAACGAATTTTCAAAGGGCACGCGCTGCAGTATGCTTCGTCCGAGGGTAACTTCATCGGCATATTCGAGCTCGTCACCCACCGATATTCCGCGTGCAATGGTTGAGAGCACCACCTCACATTCCCGGATTTGCTTGTATATATAGAAATTGGTGGTATCACCTTCCATGGTCGAACTCAGTGCAAAAATCACTTCCCGAACCTGGCCGTCCTTGATTTTTGTCACCAGCGGCATTATGTGGAGCTGGCCCGGACCAACGCCGTCAATGGGTGATATTTTCCCGCCAAGTACATGGTAAATTCCGCGATATTGCGCCGTATTTTCGATAGCCATTACATCGCGGATGTCTTCAACCACGCATACTGTGGTATGATCGCGCTTTGGATTGCTGCAGATTTCACAAACATCAGAATCGGATATATTATTGCAACTGCTGCAAAATCTGATATCGGCGCGCATAGTTTGGAGCGCCTGTGCGAGAAAATCGGTCTGCTCGCGCGGCTGTTTTAACAAATGCAACACCAAACGCAAAGCGGTTCGTTTCCCGATACCGGGCAGCTGCGACATTTCATTTACAGCCCGTTCAAGTAATTTCGATGAAAATTCCATAGGCGCAAAAATACGTTTTTTATCATTCTTACCGACCGATTATCGTTGCCGGCGTTTTCGGGTGCACCGGTATTTTTTGTATTTTGCCGCCGCTAAATAATTGCCATGACTCCCATTGCCATACTCTCGCTGATCGCGGTTTACTTCGGAATGCTTTTTACCATCTCGCGCATCGTAAGTCGGAAAGACAGCAGCAACGATGCTTTCTTTAAAGCCAATAAAAATTCGAAATGGTACCTGGTCGCTTTTGGCATGATCGGTACCGCATTGTCTGGCGTGACCTTTATTTCGGTACCGGGAGAAGTGGGCTCACCCAATGGCGAACAGTTCAAATACTTCCAGTTTGTCATAGGAAACGCAATCGGATTTATAATCATCGCCAAGGTTTTATTGCCGCTCTACTATCGGATGAACCTTACCTCCATCTACGGTTATATCGAGCAGCGACTCGGTACCTGGAGCTACAAAACGGCGGCAATTATCTTCCTGATAAGCCGCACCATCGGATCGGCATTCAGGCTGTATTTGGTGGTCATCGTATTGCAACGGTATGTATTTGACTATTACGGCGTTCCGTTTGCAGCCACTGTTCTCGCATCGCTGTTGTTGATTTTCGCTTATACGTATCGCGGCGGACTAAAAACAATCATTTTTACCGATACATTACAAACGCTTTTTATCGTTTCCTCGGTTTTTATGACGATATATTTTATATGCGACAGTCTGGACCTCAGTGTCATTGGCGCTTTTGAGGAAGTCAAAAACAGCAATTATTCAAAGATTTTCTTTTTTGAGGATTTCGTCAGCGGACGGTTTCATTTCGTCAAACAAATCCTGGGCGGGATATTCGTTACGATAGCGATGGTCGGACTCGATCAGGACTTGATGCAAAAAAACCTCAGCTGTAAAAACATTGGCGAGGCCCAGAAAAATATGTTCACTTTTACCGGGATTTTCGTGGTGATCAATATCTTCTTTTTGAGTGTGGGTGCGCTGCTGTATATTTATGCCGAACAGAACAACATTCAGGTGCCGCTGGATTACGTTACGGGTAAACCGCGAACCGACCTTTTGTTTCCCGAAATCGCCTTTAATCACCTGACGCTGGTTCCGGCAATCGTATTTTTGCTCGGCCTTACAGCGGCGACCTTCGCCACAACCGATTCGGCTTTGACGGCACTAACTACTTCTTTCTGCGTCGATTTTCTCGGCATGGACAAATCTGAAAATGCCAATAAACCAAACGTAGTGAGAACGCGGCACTTTGTCCATCTCGGATTCTCACTCCTGATGTTTGCCGTAATCATAGTCTTCAATTCCCTCAATGACCAATCGGTGGTGACAATGATTTTCAGGATTGCTTCTTATACCTACGGGCCACTTCTCGGACTTTACTGCTTCGGGCTGTTCGTCAAATCAAAGTCGGTTCACGACAAACTCGTTCCTATAATTTGCTTGTTGTCGCCGGCAATAACCTATTTGATCAGCGAAAATTCGAAAGCCATGTTTGGCGGTTATGTTTTTGATGTCGAACTGATCATCGTTAACGGCTTGGTAACTTTCATCGGATTGTACATTATTAGCAAACCTGCCAATCAGCAAACCACTTTCTAACTAGAACAGTTTTAA
>JADMKR010000161.1:0-10671 GCA_015478765.1 Flavobacterium sp. | reverse complement strand
TTAACTGCCCGGCTTTGTGCTGTTGGTGCAAATCAGTGTTGAGTTCCGGGAAAACCCTTCCGCCGAAAAACTTTTTACGCGCCAGGTTCATCTGTGACCGAATCATTTCAGCAAATTCGCCCTCGCCGCGCATACGCCTGCCAAAATTGCTGTCGTTCAGGTTTCCGCCATGGCATTCGGCGATCTGGTTCAGGACTTTATCGGCGCGATCCGGCATCGCTTTCCGGATCCAGTCGGAGAAGATTTCGCCAATGGCACCGTTCAACCTTACGACAGTATAATTAATAGACAGCGCACCTGCTTCCGATACGGCTTTCGCCAATGGCAAAATTTCGTGGCTGTTGATTCCGGGAATGATGGGCGCCAGCATGATGTTGACGGGAATTCCGTTGTCCGATAAAATTTTGACCGTTTCCAGCCGTTTCTTTATGGTCGCCGTTCGCGGTTCCAGCAACAGACGCGTTTTTTCAGAAAGCGACGTAATGGAGATACTCACCTGAACCAATCGGTCGTCATTCAGTTGCTTTAAGATATCGAGATCGCGAAGTATCAAAGCGTTCTTGGTTATGAACGAAACCGGATGTTTGTATTTCAGAAAAACCTCGAGGCAACGGCGTGTGATCTCAAAGTGCTTTTCTGCCGGCTGGTACGGATCGGTATTGCCCGACATCACGATTGGCACCGCTCGCCATGATTTGCTTTTAAGTTTTTCCTCAAGAAGCAACGGTGCATTTTTCTTGACCATGATCTTACGCTCAAAGTCGAGTCCGGCGCTATAACCCCAAAACTCATGCGTATTGCGTGCGAAGCAGTAAATGCAACCGTGCTCGCAGCCTTGGTATGGATTCATCGAATAATACATTCCGATGTCGGGGCTGTCAACCTTATTGACGATGGTTTTTGGAAAAACTTCGAGGAATTGCGTTTTGTTCGATTCGGCCGCATCGCCTTCTACTGCGCAGTAGTTCAGGAAGTCGTCGCGCAACTCGTACGACAGCTCGAAGAATTTGTTGTGGGTATTCTTCTGAGCGCCGCGGCCTTTTAAAAATTCACTTTCATTATTCATGGCTTGTTCAGAAAATCGGCTCAACATTTATTTGCGATGGCCCTAGCCCTGATGGCAGCGGCAGCCTTTTGCTTGCTTCTTTAGCAAGTAAAAGCTATAGCGAACAGCAGGAACAGCTTCAAAGAAACAATCTGCTTCAATATTGTCCGGACGAGAGCAGTATAAGCGTACATGCAACGTCGACTTCAATGCCGTTGGCGCGCAGAAGTTGATAAAATTCAGGGTTTTCGGTACCGGGATTAAAGACGACGCGTTTGGGCTCAAGACCGATGATGTAATTGTAATATTCCTTTTGTCGCTGCGGATTCAGGTACAGCGTGACGGTGTCGATATTGGTGAACGGCCCCTGTTTGGTTTGAATTTTTACGCCCGCGACCTCAGCTTCTTTCAGGCCAACTGCCACTACCGAATGTTCACGGCGGGTTAACGCGTTGATTGCCATGTATGAATACCGGGCAGGATTTGCGGAAGCACCGAGAACTAGAGTTTTCTTATTTTTTGCCATGATTAAATTGCCGGATTTGGCTGATTTGGGTTTAATTAAAAATACTATCTTTAACTTTAAACATTCTTAAATCGGTTATAATTTTTTAATCTTTAGATAAAGCGGCACTGATATTCAATCGAACACCGCCCCCTATCTTTACACCAAAAACATGGAGCTTTTCATTTATTTGTTTGCCGCCTTATTTTCAGTTTTAAATCCGATTGGCACAGTGCCAATATTCGTGGGCTTAACACAACACGATAGCATGAGGGAGCGGTCGCGTATTTCGCTGTGGACGGCTATCGATGTGTTTCTCATTCTGATCATTTCGTTTTTTGTGGGCCAATATGTTCTGGATTTCTTCGGGATCAGTATTGATGCCTTGCGAATTGCCGGCGGACTTATAATCGTGAATTCCGGATTTGCGCTTTTATCCGGCCGATTTTCAAAAACGCGCGGAATCAACAAAAAGGTGGAGCACGAAGTCCAGAACCGCAACGATATCGCTCTTACACCTCTTGCAATACCGATGCTGGCCGGGCCGGGTTCGATTTCGCTATTGATCGCCTTTTACCAGGAGCATCATGCCGTGAACGACATGGTCATTGGTTCGCTGGCTATTTTTGCGGTTGCGGTCGTGATCTTTATTATCCTGCGCAGTGCGCATTACCTTGCGAAAATTCTCGGAACTGCGGGAATTGTCGCCATCTCGCGCATTGTTGGTTTTATTGTTATTGCCATCGGAATACAGTATATCGTAAGCGCGGTGGTAAGCATCATCCGAAGCAATTTGATGTCGTAATAGTATTACTGCAGCAATTCGTATTCGAATGTGATATGGCCGCGTTGTCCCTGCTCGTTTGCCAGTGATATGAATCGAAGCTTATAGACATTTCCTGCCGGATCACGCACAACATAAAACCTGTCTTCTTTGACTGAAGCAGTATTGGGTGCGCCATTTCTCCACGAGGTACCAATTGCGCGCTGATCGATTGCGAGTGCGCCCGAAAACAATGATGTGGTGACATTCTCGGCCGCGAATTCCTCATACGACGGGCCTGCTCCTTCAAGTATTTCAACCGCGCGTGCTCCACCCAGATTATTGATAGCTACGAAATCAACCACCGCCAATGAAACGAAGCCGCTGCCAACGTCAACATGATCGGTGAAAGTTGTGAAGTTTAAATCCCAGGATTCTTTTGATGGCTCGACCGAGACAGTTGCTCCACTGTCAAAACTAAAGTAGGTAAAATTGAACTCATCGTTCTTTTCAATTATCACTTCGGTATAAGTTGCCGAGGAAGGTTCGGCATAACGAAGTTTGTAATTATCACCATCGCGTAAAATCCTGATTTTCATCCATCCCCGATGCGCGCCAAACGGGTTGACCTCGCCGGCTGCAGGGATTTCGGTGCCAAGTTGGTCGCCCAGGTTAACTAAGTAGACATTATTGTCGGATTCGGTCGCATCAACCGCTATCACGGTCGAATTTATATCGCCATTCGGACCATCGGTAAAGCCGATATTGCCGTTTTCGATACCCGATCCGTTATCTTCGCCCACGGCGACAGCTGGATCGACTTCAGCGACATCCTCGATATTATTTGTTGCCAGCTGTTTTACCGCCATCCGTACCGATCCGTTAATTCTCACGCGAAAATCATCTCCCGAATAAAAAGCCAGATCCCAGCTGGTTCGCAGCACGCCTGTTTGTATTCCCGAACTCAAATCGACATACACCTGGTTGGTGAGGTTGCCGCCGCCCATATTGGCCGTTAGCGTATTCACAGCAACGGGCGCTTCGCCAAAGTCCAGGTCTACAGAACTGGTCGCTTCAGGAATCGCCACGGCACCCAATGTTATTGCCACGATTTTCAGCGTCACACTTTTCTGCTGGCCTTCCACAGCCGTAGTCAATGGCTGAAACGTAAAAGACAGATTCGATGTTTGAGCTTCAAAAGGAATTGTAATCAATTCTTCTTCGGGAGCGGGATCAATTGTGAAATCGGTGTCGTATTCCACGTTCGTTGGCGTTACTCTTATGGTAAGTTCGCCCGCGTCGGAAGTCGGATTCATGAAAGCGATCGACAGGGTGACCGGATCGGTATCAACCTGCACAGTTTGTTGTGTAAACGAAACCTGATTGTTATTCACCAGCGCGTCATCGTTCTGACAAGCACTGATAACTGATATTACAATGGTAAACAGAATAAAGAACTTCTTCATGGAGTGTATTTTTTACAGTGTCCAATTTACTTAAATTTCGGATGAATTTCGCATAAAAAATCCCGACAGGTCGTTTGTCGGGATTTAGGTGTTTTATTTTTTTGGCAGGAAAACTTCGGCTACCATACATCGGGCGCTTCCGCCGCCGCAGGCTTCGATCGTATCGAGGTTGGCCGACAAAACTTCGACGTGTTTTTCAAGTTGTGCAATTTGTTTGGCTGTGAGGCTTTGATGGGCTGCCGCGCTCATGATCACATAGCGTTTATCACCGGTGCCGCGCACTTCAAGCATATTCCCCGCAAAATTATTTACCTGGTCTTCGGTGATCAGGATAATGTCTTTTCCGTCGGCTTTCAGGTTGTCGAGCACCATTTTCCGCTCCTTTTTATCATCGATGCAATCGGCACAAATAACGGCGAATGTATCGCCTACGCACATCATGACATTGGTGTGATAAATCAGTTTGCGCTCGCCGTTCACATCGTGATAAGCTTCGAAAATAACGGGCGCCAGGTCAAAGTCTTCACAGAATTCGATAAAAAGTTCTTCATCGGCGCGGGGTGAAAGTGCGCAATATGCTTTGCCATTCGGTCGGTCCAGGATTATACTGCCGGTTCCTTCGAGAAAGAAACCATCTTCTTCGGCCGAGGTGTAATCGACAATATTATCAATCCGGAAACCTTCATCCTCCAAAAGATCGAGCACTTCTTCGCGGCGTTCATGGCGGCGGTTTTCAGCAAACATTGGGTAGAGCGCCGCATCGCCGTTCTCGTGGAACGACACCCAGTTGTTCGGAAAAATCGAATCGGGCGTATCGGGCTCCAGAGTGTCGTTTACAACGATTACATTAACGCCGACAGCGCGGAGTTTTGCTACGAATCCGTCGAATTCTTCTTGTGCTTTTGCGTTGACTGTGGGCTGAATCAGGTTTTCCAGCACGCGCTGGTAATAATTATTTACTGCCGTTTGCTCATTCATCCGGAATGCCACCGGGCGGATCATCAAAACTGTATTCGTTGTCTGTTTCATATTATATTTTTTTGGGCGTTGCCTTCGGCCGGGCTATCGGCTGTGCGCGGCACGTGCCTCCATCCCTAACGCGGGCATCTCTTTAGTTTGAATCTGATTTTTTAATCGCGAATCAGCGGCAGTGTGGAACATCGCAGCAATCCTTCCTGTTTTGCTATTTCTGCATACGGAACTTCTTCGACTGTGAATCCGTTATCGCGCAGCCAGTTGTTTAAGCGGGTGAATTTCTCTTCTGACACCACCACATCGGGAGAAATCGAAAAAACGTTCGAATGCATATGATACATTTCATCACGGGTGATATGGAACAGGTTTTCTGTCCCGAACAAATCTTCGAGATATTGGAAATCGGCCATATCGCGGAAACCGCCTTGGTAAATGATTCCTTTATCGTGGCCAATTGGCTGGAAACAGCAATCCAGATGCAGTGCGTTATCACGTGCTTCGGTGCGTGATTTCACAAGGTCGAATTCTTTCACGGTTTTATGCGGAAACAACTGTCGGATGTACTCGACACCCTGCATGTTTGTTCGCGCGGTGATATAACTTGCATAATCGTCACCTTTATACGTCCCTATAAAAATGTGGTCATTCCACAACAGCACATCGCCGCCTTCGATATGTACTTCCTCGGGCGGCCGCACGACTTTCGCCGGATCGATCTGCGCGATCACATGACCGATTGCGTCGAGTTCGCCATCGCGGTCCGGTAGAATATTGGCTTTGATAAAAATATCGTCGATCACAAAGCCGATGTCGCGGGTAAAAATCTGGTTGTAGTTTTCGATAATCTCAGGGCGGAAAACTTTGACGTCGTATTTTTTGAAAACAGCGTTGATGGCGTCCATTTCGACAATCATGTCTTCTTCTGAAGGATAAGTCCCGGCCAGTATATGTTCCAACGATTTTGGATCGTACGCTTCTTCCGCGGTCGGCGTTGGGCCGCTGCTTTCGGCAGTACCTAAAACAACCGCCCGCAGGCGCGAGGTTTCATTCTTGACATTCAGTTGTAACATAGTAATTTCAGAGTTTCGGCAAAGATAAAAAAAGCGTTTTGAAAAATGATTTTTATTCAGATAAAGCGATGTCCAACAAGGCCCTATGACATTAAAAAAGCCTCTGCTAGGAGGCTCTTAAAATTTGTTATCGTTTATCCAAAGGCTTAAAATCGCGCAGCGGATGTCCGGTGTAAATCTGACGTGGACGGCCAATTGGTTCCTTGTTGATCCGCATTTCGGTCCATTGTGCAATCCAGCCCGGAAGCCTGCCGATGGCAAACATTACGGTGAACATGTCGGTTGGAATACCAAGTGCACGGTAGATGATGCCCGAGTAGAAATCTACGTTTGGATACAAGCTTCTCGACTTGAAATATTCGTCCTGAAGCGCGGCATCTTCAAGTTTTTTTGCGATCGCGAGTACCGGATCATCAACGCCAAGCGTGGCCAAAACCTCATCGGCGGCTTTCTTTATAATACGTGCACGCGGATCGAAATTTTTGTAAACGCGGTGTCCGAAGCCCATTAATCGGAACGGATCTTCCTTGTCCTTGGCTTTCGCCATATACTTATCGGCGTCGCCTCCGTTCTTGTGGATTTCCTCCAGCATCTCAAGTACCGCCTGGTTGGCGCCACCGTGAAGCGGACCCCAAAGTGCAGAAACGCCGGCAGAAATTGAAGCGAAAAGTCCGGTTTGCGAAGAACCCACCATTCTTACGGTAGATGTCGAACAGTTTTGCTCGTGATCGGCGTGAAGTATGAATAATTTATCAAGTGCGTCGATTACGACTTTGTTTGCTTTGTAGGGACCGGTTGGCAGTTCGAACATCAAATGCATGAAGTTCTCCACATAACCTTTGGTATTGTCGTAATAATTCAACGGGTAGCCCATTGTTTTTCGGTAGGTCCAAGTGGCTATCACCAGGAATTTACCCATGGTTTTACATACCGCTTCGTATAGTTCTTTTTCGTTCTCGACATTTACCGACTTGGGATTAAAAGCCGTCAGTGCGCTGGTCAGTGCCGCCAACACACCCATGGGATGCGCCGTTTTCGGGAAACCGTCGATGATGCTTTTCATCTCCTCGTTAACCAGGGTATATTTGCGAATATCGTCTTCGAACTGTTGCAATTGCTTGGGTGTAGGAAGTTCGCCAAAAATCAGCAAATAGGAAACTTCCAGGAAATTAGCCTTGTCGGCAAGATCTTCAATTGAGTATCCGCGGTAGCGCAAAATTCCTTCTTCACCGTCAAGGAAAGTGATGTCACTTTTGCAGACACCTGAATTTTTATAACCCGGATCCATGGTAATAGCACCGGAAACGTCGCGCAATTTGCTGATATCGATCGCAACTTCGTTCTCACTTCCAGTTATAACCGGGAGTTCATACCTTTTGCCATCTAATTCTAATATAGCTGTTTTAGACATAATGTGTTTGGTAATTAATTTTCAGGAAAATAATAATTTAACAAACTTACAGAATTTGCAAGGAATTAAAAAATGAATATTATAACAAAAGGGTTAATTTTTGTATAAATGGATAAGTCGGACCATAGGCGCAACGCCTATAAACAAAAATACCCGAAGCGATATACTCCGGGATATTTCCTACTTAACCACTAAACTATTTTTTGAGTATTTGATGTGTTGTCTGCCCTAACGAAGAGCGGACTTTCAAAAGATAGAATCCGGTTTGGCGGCCGCCCATAGTTAATTCGAATAATTTACTGTTAACTTTCATTTCCTCAAGCAATCTTCCCTGAATATCATAGAGTTCGATGGCTTCGATTTCGTTTGAGTTTCTAATCTGCAGAATGTCATCAACCGGATTCGGTGCTATAAGCACTTTGCTTCCCAGTTCCGATTCATAGATGCTAAGAGTTGCGAACGTCGTGTTAGCATTTTCGGTAGTTACCGGAAAGTTGTAGTCAAAGAAAATATCGGCCTTATTCGTGACCATTTCACCTTCCTGAAGCGTGTTCAATGTCTTAATCTTAAGTAAAATATTACCATGGCCACCTGAATCAAGATTGATTTCCTCAAAAATACATTCGAGTATATTCCCATTTTGACGCGCGACGACGGGATGCGACGCATTCATTACCTGTACGGACGAAACGTCAAATTGAAGTGGGTCTATGGTATCGCGCACCACGACATTCTGGGCCGGGGCGGTGCCTGTATTTTCAAAATTGATAACATAGTGAAGGTATCCCCCTATATTGTCCGTTCCGACTACCTCGCCTTCCGAGCATATTTTATTATTAGGATCATACGATCCGATAACGGCTTCGTTGTACAGGAAGATGTTATCGGCGGGATTCTCGTCGGAGCCTTCATTAATCGTGATCTGAGCTGTAAAGTCAAACAAATCGCCAATATTAACCGGTGGTGTATCGGTGGGAGCATTGATATTCAAAGTCACTATGATTTCGCGGTTTTCGAAAGGCATCATATCGGCATATTCAAATTCTAAAGAACCCGATAGTATATTGTCGGGCGGGGGAACTGCCGACAGGTATTCCATGGACATATTTCCAAATTCAAAAAGCACTTCGCCCGACAATAGCTGGTTGCCCTTGTTTTTATAAACGATTTTATACACAGCGTCGAATCCGGGCTGGGCAGGTACCAACGGTACGATCACTACTTCCACATCAGGGTGGATTCCATTTGCGACTATCGAAAAATTCTGCGTTATAACCGAATTGTTGACCACCGGAAAGTTTACCTCTACGGGAGTGAAAAGGTTGAAGAAATTTTCGTTTTCTATTTGGGGCATTACTTCATAGTTTCCCGCTTGCGTATAAAACGCATAAGAACCACTTACGTCGGTAAAGGTCGCACCATCACCAGGCGGCCCTGATATGGTGACTTTATTGAATGGAAAAGCCGGGTCACTTGCGTCTGGCCCGTTGTTATTGGCGTCAAAGCTCACAATACCTGTAATAATATTGTAATCGCCCCCAGGAGTAAATGAACAATATGAATTTATAACAACATTCGGAATGGCGCTGAATTCCTGTGCGACAGCTTGCAGCTGCGATTCATCGGCGCATATATATACTAATGGTGAAATGGTGGCCATAATGTTTTCATTGGATCCATTTTTTATAAATAGCGTTTCCAAGGGGTTTTCATCCAGGTTCAAGCTTATTAGTGAGTGGCATGTCGACGCATCCAAAGTGGTCAGTTGGTTATATGGAACTTCTAGCCAAAGTAAATTTGTACACCCTGAAACATCAATTGAGGTCAGCTCGCAATTCGAAGCATCAAGAGTAGATAATTCCGAGCATCCGGATGCGTTTAATGTAATAATGCCGGAGTTACTAACATTCGCTATCGAGAGATTTGGCAGATTGGATATATCAAGCTCCGTAAGGCCATCAGCATTTACTTCAAGCAACTCAAGTGACGTGCAACCAGATACATTAAGAGATTCAAGGACGCTTCCACTTCCGTTTATTATAAGCGTGTTTAACGAACCACAGTTAGATACATCGACAGCTCCTAAAGTGTTCCAACTTAAATCCAAGAGGGTTAATGAAGAACTTCCGGATAGATCAAAAGACGACAAACTGGTGTTTGTTGCATGCATTACTGAAAGATTGGTTGCACCCGCCAGAGTAAGAGTTTGAAGATTAAAATTAAAACTTACAGTCAAACTTGTCAGGTTTATCGCCGGCGAGACATCTAAAAATGTAAGTTGGTTATAAGATAAATCAAGATCATCAAGTACCGTGCACCCAGTTAGATCAATGGATGCCAGGGCGCAATGATCAATGTCAGCCGATGAAAGACTCTCGAGCCCTGTAATATTTAGTGAAGTCAACGGATTGTTCATCCCATAGAAAGACTGCAAGTTGGTTAAAGCTGTGAGGTCAAGTGTAATTATCTCGTTTGCCGAACAGTTTAAAAACTCTAAATTCACAAAAGCCTCAATACCTGTGAGATTAACAATATTCGAATTGGAAACATTGAGACCTATCTTAGCCACTGCCTCCGAAACCTGTATCTCGCCGTCCCCATTTGTATCGACAGACTGTGCTAATAGAGCAGCTTTGAAATTCGGATCCGGGATGTTGACGGTTTGCGCATTTGCGATTCCCGTGATTATTAAAAGTATGAGGTAATATTTTTTCATAATTAGATATTTTTACATTATAAAAGTAATGGTATAAATCTGGCCTCCAGCTTTAAATGAGCAATCGGCGATTTTCAATTAGAATACGCTATAATGACTTAATCAATTGTTGCAGATGATCCTTTTTTCGCTGCGAAATCGGAAGGTGACTGTTATCGGCCATGATCACGTAACCGCCGTCTTTTTTTATATACGATTTTAAATAGGAAAGATTAATCAGGTGCGACTGATGGATGCGCTCAAATCCGTGACCCGATAATAATTCCTCATATTCCTTCAATGTTTTCGAAATCAGAACCGGTTTATGATCTCTGATAAAAAACTTGGTGTAATTATCCTCACTTTCACACCGGATGATATCGCTGACGTCGAACAGATGAATGCCATCCGATGTCGACAAAGCTATTCGTTTGAAATTGTCGACTTTCTGGCGGATGTTTTCAAGCAGTAAATCGATGTGTGCAAAGCCGTCATTTTTGCGAAATACCGCCCTGATCTTCTCGACCACTTTCTGCAATTCCTCGGGATCGACCGGCTTTAATAGAAAATCAAGTGCGCTGAATCGGAATGCTTTTATCGCATATTCCTCATGCGCTGTGATAAAGACTATATGTGACGATGACTGGCCGATTTTTTGAGCGACTTTTTCCAGAATATCAAAGCCGGTACCATCGCCCAGCTGGATATCTAAAAAGGCAACGTCGGGCTGCAGACTTTCCA
>JADMKR010000160.1 GCA_015478765.1 Flavobacterium sp. | reverse complement strand
TGTTTGCCATCGGCGATTGAGACCAGCGAAATGTCGCCGCCATCAGAATTCAGGAAGGGCCTGATTTCCTCGAGGGCTTTTTCGACATTTAGTACCAATTCTTCTGTTGTCATTTGTTTAATTTTGCATTGCACCGTTCGGCCTCTGGCCTCGGGTGAGAATTTGAGAATTTGAGAATTTGAAAATGTTTTACTCACCGTAATGATAGTGCCGAATCTTAATACCGGCCGCTCCCATTTTCAAATTTCCAAATTTTCAAATTTTCAAATTATCTTCTGTCTAATTAGTTTTTTTCACCGCCGAACAACCTGCCATTGTCGTAATCTTAATAGCTTCGGTTGGTGGTAATGTTTTATTCCTGTTTACGGTTTGTTGGACGACTTCGCGTGTGATTTCTTCAAAAACCTTTTCGACTGGCGACGCCGTTTGCATGGCTGCAGGACGTCCGTAATCGCCGGCTTCACGTATCGACTGTACCAGTGGCACTTCGCCAAGGAACGGTACTTCGAGATCTTCCGCCAGGTTTTTAGCACCGTGCTGTCCAAAAATGTAATATTTATTTTCGGGCAATTCGGCCGGTGTGAAATACGCCATGTTCTCTATGATTCCGAGGACGGGCACGTTTATCGCTTCCGATAGAAACATCGAAACACCTTTTTTTGCATCGGCCAGTGCGACGGCCTGCGGTGTGCTGACCACGACCGCGCCTGTGATCGGCAGCGATTGCATGATCGACAAATGGATGTCGCCCGTTCCCGGTGGAAGGTCGATCAGCATAAAGTCGAGCTGGCCCCAATCGGCGTCGAATATCATTTGGTTCAATGCTTTGGAAGCCATTGGGCCGCGCCAGATAACTGCCTGACTTGGCGCGGTGAAAAATCCGATTGACAGTAATTTTATTTCGTAGGCTTCGACCGGTTTCATTTTCGATTTACCGTCAACTGTGACCGAAATTGGTTTCTCGTTCTCGACATCGAACATGATCGGCATCGACGGACCGTAGATATCGGCGTCAAGTACGCCAACTTTAAAGCCCATTTTAGCCAATGTAACCGCGAGATTGGCGGTAACTGTTGATTTTCCTACGCCGCCTTTACCCGATGCGACCGCGATGATGTTGCTGATTCCCGGGATGGCTTTGCCTTTGATCTCGTTCGGATTTGATTTTTCAGGCGTTTCAACTTTGATGTTGACTTTTACTTTTGCATCGGGTGAAAACCGCTCGTGGATGAGTTTACGGATGTCGTCCTCGGCGCGTTTTTTAATATGCATGGCCGGCGTTGATATTACCAGATCGACTACTGCTTCGTCGCCAAAAGTCACTACATTGGTCACGGCGCCGCTTTCAACCATGTTTTTCCCTTCGCCTGCTATTGTGATCGTCTCAAGTGCTTTGAGTATTTCTTTTCTGTCTAATTTCATGTGTTTTGTCAGTCTGTTTATTAAGACTGAATACGTTTAAGTTACGCATGCAAAGATAAGCCGAATTGTTGTTATAATAAAGATAATCGATTGAATTTGTCGATACGTAAAACAGGGATTTGGTTCATATAATTTCATAAAAAAACCGGCACATTTGGCCGGTTTTCGTGATTGATGATTGAATTTATTCGTACTTCAGGTATTTTAAAATATCTACGCGGGTTGCCTGGTATGCTTTTGCCAGGACGATGATAAGTGTCAGCGTGCTCAACACTACAAATCCGATTACAAAGGGCAACGCTTTTATCTCGATGCGAAAGGCGAAATTCTCTAGCCATTTTCCGAAAATATAAATGGTAGGGAATAGTGCAATCGCAAATCCGATTACGCAAAAAATCAGATACTGTTTTGACAACTGGCGCAACAGTGTGGGCGTTTCGGCACCCATTGTCTTGCGGATAGCGATTTCCTTCATTCGTCGTTGGATCGAATATGACGCGAGCGCGAATAATCCGAACAATGCGATTATAATCACTACAACATTCAGCAAAGAGAAGAGGTCCTTTTGTTTGACGTACGTTTCATATGTGCGTGCGAAATCCTTGTCGACGAAATCATACTTGAACGGATAGTACATGTTGACATCGCTGGTCCACAATTTTTCAATCTGCGGCAAGGTTTCGTCGAGACGCGCCGGATCGACTTTTACGTACATGTTGTTCACATTGAAAATCATCCACTTTACGGTTTTGAAGTGAAAGAAAACCATTGGCGGAATTTCCCTTTGCAAGCCACCGAAATGAAAATCGGATACAACCCCTACAATTGTCAGTTCTTTGTCATTCCACTGAATTTTCTTTCCAATAGGATCTTTTTCGGCCATCAGCTTTGCCGCGGTTTCATTGATAAGGACTGATGAAATCGTATCGGATGCGAATTTACTGTCTAATTTTCGCCCTTCCGAAATTTTGATGTCGAACATCTCCAGCAAACCAAAATCGACACCCATGTTCTGGCCCTGGACATGATTTGCATTGTATTCGAAACCCGATGACGATCCGGCTCCGGTTCCGAATGCGAAAGCGCCTGCTCCCACTTGCTGCACACCCGGAATTTTAGAAAGTTCATCGCGTATGGTCATATATCGTCCCAACATTTTTTGGTCGACATTCTCTTCCCGCGGATCGAACCGTTTCTTATAACCGATCTGAAGTACCTGTTCGCCATTAAAACCCAAATCTTTAGTTGTCATATACTGCACTTGCTGATAAACGATGTACGATCCGCAGATAAAAAAAGCAGCGATCGCAAACTGCAGTACCAGCATACCGTTTCGCAGCCAAACGCCGCTTTTACTTCGTCCGAAATTTCCTTTCAAAACCTTCAATGATTCAAAACCCGACACGTATAGCGAAGGCAATATTCCGGCGGCGATCATTACAACTACAAAGATTATGAGCAGTTGTAGGTAGAACTCACTTCCGTGGATCAGCAGTTCTTTTCCGAGAAATTCATTGTAATATGGCAGCGCCAGCTCGACAATCGCCAAAGCCAATAATATCGCAAACACAGTCAGCAATACCGTTTCGAAAAGGAATTGCCAGACGATGTTACTGCGGCGCGCACCTAATATTTTCCGGACGCCGACTTCCTTAGCCCGCTTTATCGCGTTTGCGGTGGCGAGGTTTACGTAATTGACAACCGATAAAATCAATATCAGCACCGAAACGCCTACCATAATGAGCAGGTATTGATAATTGCCCTGGCCTTCCGGATAGCCATGAACGACCGAATGCAGCCGCGACGATTCAAGCGACTCCAGGATAACTCCGGTGCGACCGTATTTCTGTTCGTACTCTTCGGGTGAAAATCCTTCTTCGGCCGCGCGTGGTATTGTGCGCTGCTCGTAATATACTTTTTCAATATCCTCTTTTACTGAGGCTACATCCTGGGGGTTCGGAATCTTCAGCAGTAATCCGAAATTGAAATTTCCCCAATGCATACTGCTTTCCAGAAGCCGCGGCGCAAT
>JADMKR010000159.1 GCA_015478765.1 Flavobacterium sp. | reverse complement strand
TTGATTACTGGATCAAATAGAAAATCAACATCCAAAAGTATCTCACCAGACCTCAATACGCTGCTTACTTGTTTTTCCCCGATCTCAAAAAGCAAAGCACTACTCCTTCCGCACATAACCGAAAGTATCGACATTTTGATCGCTACCGATTGTATCTCTGAAGGTCAGAATTTACAAGATTGTGACTATTTGATTAACTACGACATCCACTGGAACCCCGTTCGTATCATCCAGCGCTTTGGTCGAATCGATCGAATCGGCTCAATCAATGACAACATTACCATGGTCAACTTTTGGCCGGATGTAACCTTAGATGCGTATATCAATCTAAAGCAAAGAGTTGAAAACAGAATGCTTATCAGTAACATGGCCAGCACCGGCGACGATAACATCTTAAAAACCGACGACAAAGATCTTGAATACCGAAAAATTCAGCTAAAGAAACTCCAAGAGGAAGTGGTCGACCTTGAGGATTTAAGAGAAGGTGTCAGCATTACTGACCTCGGCCTCAATGACTTTCGTATCGACCTATCTAACTACATTAAGACTTTCGGCAAACTGAAGAATATCCCGGAAGGACTACATGCAATTACGGAAGCTTCCCATGGTCTCGACCGCGGTGTAATCTATATTCTAAAAAATATCAATAGTAGTGTGAACATCGACAAGTTAAATCGTCTTCATCCATATTATTTGGTATATATAAAACTCGACGGAACAGTAGTATACAGCCATATCGATGCTAAGAAAATCCTGGACATATTACGATTAGTGGCCAAAGGAAAGAAGGAACCGTTACTCGACCTTGCAAAACAATTCGAATCCGAAACCAAAAGCTACCGGGATATGGGCGCTTATTCCGATCTACTTAAAAAAAGCATCAGCTCAATATTAAAGACCGAAGAAGAAAAAGATATATTAAGCTTGTTCAAATCAGGCGGTACAACAGCTCTATCCAATAAAATAAAAGGCATCGAAGACTTCAAACTAATTTCTTTCCTCATACTAAAATAGATGGGATATTTTAAGCTGCCACCATCAACAGAAATAAATCGGAGCATACCTAAAAATGCTTTCGACAAGTTTACAAATGCAAAGCAGAAAAAGCTATTAGTTGAAGCCGTTGATAAAATAAAATGGACCAATAAAATAGCACCGGAAACCATTAATTTAACTGGCACAGAAATTACTGAAATCCAAGTATTTGAAATCCAATTAAAAACAAAAAATAATGTCCGCGAAATACTTGATGTCATTGACAAATCAATACCATATCATATTGTTTTCATCTTGCATTTTCAGCAAAACATTCTAATTTCCACCACCAAAAAGCATCCACATATTACCAAGGAAGATTTAGCAGTATTGGACTGGAACTTTTCAACAGAATGGCTTGATATGAGTTCGGCCACCATTCAGTTTATTTTGCAGTCCAGTATTGATACAGTATATGCAAACCTTTGCTTTCAAATAAAAGGATGTGATGATAAGAAAATTACCATTCAGGATTTCATCGAAAAAGATGCAGCTATAAAAAACATTTCCTATCAGATCGAAAAGCTTAAATCGGCGATCAAAAATTGCAAACAATTTAACCGTCGCGTAGAATTAAATTTACAGCTAAATAGTAAAGTCACGGAGCTAAACGGTCTGCAACATTAAATAATAATCCAACTCTTAAAAAACACTATTATGAAAATTAGTATGATTATTCAAAAGATGGATATATACCTCTAAAAGAAGTTATGATTTAATTTTTTGTTTATTTTTACAATCGTGAAATTCATAACTGTCATATTATCATTTATTTTCATTGCTTTATCCTGCATGCCATGTGCCGATGTTGGGCAGGGTATTACTACTAATAAGAACAGTGTAAGTATGGATCATTCAGGTCACGCTGATGAAAAGCACACTGATCTGTGCTCACCATTTTGCATCTGCGGTTGCTGCGGTGTACACGTTTTAAATTTTAATAGTTCCACAAATTACGATTTGGCTACTGTTTTCAGTAAAATTGAAACGGCCATTCCAACATACGAATCACTTTTCGCTTCCAATTTCTACGGCAGCATCTGGCAACCACCTCAAATAGTATAATGATGCCCCGGTAACTCCGGGATGATTGACGGCGTCTTTAATAGTCTGCCGCGGGCATTAGCCTTTGTCTCATTCATTATACTTAAAAATGCTAGATAAAATCATTCATTTTAGCATCAATAATAAATTTATTATTGGTCTATTCACACTCATCCTGGTTGCAGTCGGCAGCTATTCTTTGGCAACACTGCCAATAGATGCATTGCCCGACATCACAAACAATCAGGTGCAAATCATTACTACTTCGCCAAAACTGGCTACACAGGAAGTAGAACAATTCATTACTTATCCAATCGAGCAATCGGTTAAACCGATTCCCGGAATTGTGGAACTTAGATCCATAAGCAGGTTCGGACTCAGTGTTATTACGGTTGTTTTCGAAGAGGACACCGACATATATTGGGCGCGTGCTCAAATCAACGAACGCCTAAAGGATGCAGAAGAACAAATACCGGCCAGCGCCGGGAGACCCACCCTTGCTCCTGTCAGCACCGGACTTGGTGAGATTTATCAATACGTTGTTTTTCCTAAAAAAGGTTACGAAAATAAATATACTGCAACGGAATTGCGTACGATCCAGGACTGGATCATAAAACCGCAGCTTTTAGGTACAAAAGGCGTCGCGGAAGTCAATACCCTTGGTGGCTTCTTAAAGCAATACGAAATCGCTGTTCAACCCGACAAACTCAGAGGGATGAACACTACGATCACCGATATTTTCGAAGCTCTGGAAAAGAATAATGAAAATACCGGCGGCGCTTATATCGACAAGAAGCCCTATGCTTATTTTATTCGCGGGATCGGGATGGTCAGCAGCATCGGAGATATCGAAAAGATTGTAGTCAAAAATCAAAACGGCATTCCGGTTTTAATCCGTGATGTTGCCGAGGTTCGCATTGGCAGCAGCATCCGATATGGTGCTGTAACAAAAGACGGAAAAGGCGAAGACGTATCTGGAATGGTAATGATGCTAAAAGGAGCTAATGGCCGCGAAGTCGTCAAATTGGTCAAGGAAAAAATGGAGCAGATAAAAAGCTCCCTACCCGAAGGGGTGACCATCGAACCATTTCTCGACCGTTCAAAGCTTGTCGATAAAGCGATCAGCACAGTTCAAACCAACCTTATCGAAGGCGCTCTGATAGTAATTTTTATCCTTGTACTGCTTCTTGGAAACTGGCGGGCCGGACTCGTAGTGGCGTCGGTGATTCCGTTGTCATTATTATTTGCTATTTCGATGATGAAGCTATTCGGCGTAAGTGGTAATTTAATGAGTCTCGGCGCAATTGACTTCGGACTGATAGTAGACGGTGCGGTAATCATCGTCGAGGCAATTGTTCACCGTTTGCAGGTTCGAAAGCGCGCCGCATTAACACAAATCGAAATGAACAACGAGGTGTACCAGGCGACATCCAAAATTCGCG
>JADMKR010000158.1 GCA_015478765.1 Flavobacterium sp. | reverse complement strand
ATGGAACCGACGACACGATGAAGCTGCTGCGACGAAAACCCCTTTCACTGATCCTGATCGGACTGATCATCGCTGCATTGAGCATGGTGCTGCCAGCGTTTTGGGGCGTTCCGATAATGACCGGAATCTGGTTCGAATATAATATTCCCATCATCGGAACGGTGGGCACAGCCTTATTTTTTGATATAGGTGTTTATCTTGTGGTGGTAGGTGTTGTGCTCACTATACTATTCACGATATCACAAAGTACGCATTAATGGAATTACTACTCGTCATACTAATCGGTATTCTATATGCCACCGGCATCTACTTCATTTTGAGGAGAAGCATGGTCAGGCTGTTATTAGGTATCCTGATTTTGGGCAATGCGACCAACATGCTGATTTTCCTGCTTGGAAACATCACAAAGGCCAAACCGCCGGTGATTGACGCATCGCTGGAAACATTTGCCGACATCTATGCCGATCCGGTTCCTCAGGCGTTAATCCTTACAGCAATCGTCATCAGTTTCGGACTGACATCATTCGCCATCGTTTTGCTGAAAAGAGTATATGCGCTGATCGGTTCCGATGATCTCGACGACCTGAATACTCCTGAAGAAGAAGATTTATGAACGACAATTTTGTAATAGCGCCGGTTTTAATCCACCTTTTTTCCGCTTTGCTGATGCTGGTCTTCTGGCGCCGTACGGTTACGCACCGCGTTATTAGTATTGCGGCAGCCATGGTCGGACTGGTGATATCATTTGTCCTCTTCCGAAACGTGTTCTACGGCGATATTATGACTTTGACCGCTGCCAGTTGGAAAGCACCATTCGGGATCGTTTTTGTTGCCGATACCTTTAGTGCGCTACTGGTGCTTTTAACATCGGTTGTGGCGCTGGCTGTATCGATATTTTCGGCTGTGGGCGTGGGAAGAGCGCGAATGCTTTACGGTTACTTCCCCATATTCCACTTCCTGATAATGGGACTTAACGGTGCATTCCTAACAGGCGACATCTTCAATCTTTACGTTTGGTTCGAGGTTATCATAATCGCATCTTTCGTACTGCTGACACTTGGAGGCCGTAAGGCACAGCTGGAAGGCGCGGTGAAATACATGGCGTTGAATATTTTGGCATCCACCTTTTTCCTGACGGGAATCGGGATACTTTACGGTATTACCGGTACGTTGAATATGGCCGACCTTGCGCAGAAAATCCCATTGGTGGCCAACCAGTCGGTAGTCAACCTGACGGCCATGTTTTTTTTGATCGGATTCGGTATTAAGTCGGCAGTGTTCCCACTCTATTTCTGGCTTCCATCATCCTATCACACACCACCGTCGGCCGTCGCAGCTGTTTTTGGAGGCTTACTGACAAAAGTCGGCCTTTATGCCATGTTTCGCGTTTTTACCTTAGTTTTCACGCCCGACGATTTCATGAAAATCGTTTTTCTGGTGATTGCTGTAATGACCATTCTGACCGGTGCTCTCGGGGCATTGATAAAAACGAATATTCGCCGATTGTTCTCCTATTTGATTGTTTGTCACATCGGCTTTATTGTTGGCGGACTTGGTCTCTACACCCATCTGGCAATTTTAGGCGCGGTTTTCTACCTGATACATGATATCATCATTAAAACTACTTTGTTCCTGATCGCAGGATTGATCAGGCAAATGCGCGGAACGATGGATATGAACCGTCTTGGCGGCCTTTACGGAAATTACCCTAAATTGTCGTTGGTAATTGCGCTGGTACTGTTTTCATTGGCAGGCATTCCGCCACTGTCGGGTTTCTGGCCGAAAATATACCTGATTGAAGCCTCTTTTCTTGTAAATAACGGATGGATGATTGCCGGAATCATCATAGGAAGTTTCATTACATTGTATGTTTTGGCGAAATTATGGGCGTCTATTTTCTGGAAAGAGGCATCGACCGACGCAATAATACAGGATAGCTTCGCAGAAATGGACGCAAGCAGGAAAATATTCTTTGTTCTGCCGATATTGTTATTGGCGGCAGTTACGCTTTACCTTGGTTTCAATGCCGAAATGATCATAAACATTTCAGACAAAATCGCCACTGAAATGATGGACACCACCCCGTATGAAAAGGCGGTTTTGGGCGAATAAATATAAAAATTATGGTAAAACAGTTTTTGATGAACTTATTGCTGTCCTTTATTTGGGTGGCGCTTACCGGACAGATGTTCTACACCAATTTCCTGTTCGGTTTTATCGTGGGCTATTTTATACTTTGGGTGATGAATCGCGATACCAAGGACCGAAGGTATTTCACCCGAATTCCCACAGCAATCTATTTTGCATTTTATTTTCTTTATGAGATGATTGTCGCCAATATTCAGGTTGCATTCGATGTTGTCACACCAAAATATTTTTTCACGCCCGGAATCATAAGTTATAAGATGGTCGCTAAAACCGATATTGAAATCAATCTTCTTTCCACCGTGCTATCGCTGACACCGGGCACAATGGTACTTGACATCAGTGATGACAACACCACTTTATATCTTCATGTGATGTACCTTCGCGACAAAGATGCTTTCAGGGAACAGATAAAAAATGGGTTTGAGAGGAAACTACTGGAACTATTGAGATGAGTATACAAAGCTACTTTGATTTTGTGATTTTTCCGATACTGACGCTGTCGGCTTTTCTGGTGCTTATCAGATTAATCAAAGGTCCCGACGTGGTTGACCGCGTGGTGGCGCTCGACTTGGTCATTACAATCGGTATCGCAACAATTGCCGCATATAGCATACGCACAAAGCAGGCAATTTATCTGGACGTGGCGATGATGTTGGCACTGATCGCCTTTCTTGGAACAATTGCCTTTTCATATTATATAAATCAAAAGAACAACAATGATTAATATTTTGATTTGCGTATTAAGCACTTTGGGAGCGCTCGCAATTTTAGCGGCCGCGATCGGCGTTCTCCGAATGCCTGATTTCTATCTCAGGCTTTCGGTTACTGTAAAGGCAGCAACTCTCGGAGTAGGTTTGTTCCTGGTATGCGCGGCCATACTTTTCCCCGATGTATCAGTAACAACCAAGTCAATCGCAATTATTTTCTTCCTGGTTTTAACTGCCCCGGTTGCCGCGCACCTGATAGCCCGCACTGCCTTTAGAAGTGGTGTCGACCAATGGAAAGGCACCCAAAATGAAGTGGCTGATGAAATGAAGAAGCAGCAGGACCCAAAGAAGGAATTGTAGTGAGTTCAATAGGACGCTTGAAACAAACGGGAAAACAAAAAGCCGCTTGCGCGGCTCTTTCATAATCAATTTCCGATATTTCTACAGAAGTTTATCCAGAAGTTCCTGCAGAGCAGGATCTGAAGGGCGCGGTGCATTTGCATCGACCACATTACCTTTAGGATCCAATAAGATAAAACGCGGTATGCCGGTGATGCCATAATCTTTAATGAACTGTGAATTCCAGTCATTATCGGCAAATACCTGTACTCCGCCAAGTTCTTTTTTAGTCACCATGTCTTTCCATTTCTGATGATCTTTCTTGGCATCGATCGACACACCCACAAAGGTGATATTCTTTCCGTGGTATTTCTTTTCAATCTCTTTCATCGACGGAATCTCGCGAAGGCAAGGTCCGCACCAGGTTGCCCAAGTATCAATATAGACATACTTCCCGCGCAAATCCTCCAATTTGGTCGTACCGCCTTTATGGTTTTCGTAGTCAAAGCTTGGCGATGGCTTGCCTACCATATCGTTGACCGCTAATGTTTGTTGGAACATTTGCATGATTTGGTTGGCTTCGGCCAATACGACGCGGCCTGCGAGCGCTTTAAAAGTAGGATCGAGCTCCTCATCGGCCAGCATACCCGACAATTGCTCGTTGCGCTTAGCAACCGATTCGGTGATTTCGGCTTCCGATTTCAATTTCATAAAACCCTCTTCCATCCTTTCATCGATAAGTGCTTTTTGAGCGAGAAAGTTATTTTCTTTTGATCCCTTACCGGTGAAAACAATCGATTCGTCAAACATTTTCGCATCCATTGTCAGGTTCAAATCGTATCCATTGTCGAGGTACAACATGGTAACTTCGGTGCCATCGCCAAGTTGATGCATACCAGGTGTCACTGTAAACGTATCGGAAAACTTGCCATCTTTTCCGACAATGACCTGCTTAAACTTTTTGGGTCCTAAAATCGTAATCGTATCGCTGTTGCGATTGTCGATCTTCGCTGCAAATTTCATTGATTGCGCCTGCACACCCAGAGCGCCCAATAGAAAAAGAAAAACTATATTCTTCATGATCAAATATTTAATGATTCGTAAATGTAATTTTTTTTTGAATATACCATATACTAAAATTATAATTTTGATACTGTCGTCGTACTTTGCGTTAGGGATGGCAGCGGTTATCCTTTTTAACGGCGAGCGGCAGGGAGCGGGAAAAAGATAATAGCGAACAGCCCGGCCGTCGGGCAACGCCATAAAAATAACAGTATTTCACAGTGACAAGCCCCAATTCAACTTTATCTCTTTAAATTTGCAACCTAAATTTTTTGTAATGTACAGAAGTCACAACTGCGGCGAACTGACCGCAGCTCATATAAATTCGGAAGTTACACTTGCCGGATGGGTCCAGAAATCACGCGACAAAGGTTTTATGAACTGGGTCGATTTACGCGACCGGTACGGAATTACCCAACTCGTATTTGACGAAAGCCGTACCGATAAATCTGTTTTTGAAAAAGCCAAAACACTGGGCCGGGAATTCGTGATCCAGGTGAAAGGGACGGTTATCGAACGCGAATCCAAAAATTCAACGATGGCTACCGGTGATATCGAAATCCTGGTTTCGGAACTTACCATTTTAAACGCGGCGATCACGCCACCTTTTACGATTGAAGATGAAACCGACGGCGGCGAGGACATCCGGATGAAATACCGATACCTCGACATTCGGCGGAATCCCGTTAAGAACAGTTTGTTATTCCGGCATAAAGTCGCGATGGAAGTGCGTAAGTATCTATCCGACTTAGATTTTTGCGAAGTTGAAACGCCCTACCTTATTAAGTCGACGCCAGAAGGTGCGCGCGATTTCGTGGTGCCTTCCCGAATGAACCCGGGCCAGTTTTATGCGCTTCCGCAGTCGCCTCAAACCTTTAAACAACTGTTGATGGTGGGCGGAATGGACAAATATTTCCAGATCGTGAAATGTTTCCGCGACGAGGATTTGCGCGCCGACCGCCAACCGGAGTTCACTCAGATCGATTGCGAAATGGCATTTGTGGATCAGGAAGACATTTTAAATGTTTTTGAAGGCCTGACGCGCCATTTGTTGAAAGAGCTCAAAGGTGTGGAGGTCGAGAAATTCCCGCGGATGGCCTACGACCATGCAATGAAAACCTACGGGAACGACAAGCCGGATATTCGATTTGGGATGGAGTTTGGCGAATTGAATGCTGTTGCGCAACACAAAGATTTTCCGGTATTCAACTCGGCTGAGCTGGTAGTCGGGATTGCGGTTCCAGGCGCCGGCAACTATACGCGTAAGGAAATCGATGCGCTGATCGACTGGGTAAGAAGACCCCAGGTGGGCGCTGGCGGAATGATCTATGTGAAGTGCAATGACGACGGGACTTATAAATCATCGGTCGATAAATTCTTCGATCAGCAGGATTTGCAGAACTGGGCTGAGATTACCGGAGCCTCTTCAGGCGACATGATTTTTATACTTTCGGGCCCGGCTCATAAAACGAGAACGCAGTTGAGTGCGTTGCGAATGGAACTTGCCACACGCCTCGGACTTCGCAAAGCCGATGAATTCGCACCTTTGTGGGTAGTGGATTTCCCGTTATTGGAATTTGACGAAGAATCAGGCCGGTATCATGCAATGCACCATCCGTTTACTTCGCCTAAACCCGAAGACATGGCCATGTTGGAAACCGATCCCGCAAAAGTTCGGGCAAACGCCTACGATATGGTTTTGAACGGAAACGAGATTGGCGGCGGTTCGATCAGGATTCACGATAAGGCGACCCAGCAGCTGATGTTTAAATATTTAGGGTTCACCGACGAGGAAGCTCGGAACCAATTTGGGTTTTTGATGGACGCTTTTCAGTTTGGAGCGCCGCCGCATGGCGGATTGGCATTCGGCCTTGACCGCCTGGTGGCTATATTGGGCGGACAGGAGACCATACGCGACTTTATCGCTTTTCCGAAAAACAACTCGGGCCGCGATGTAATGATAGACGCGCCATCGATAATCGACGAAAACCAACTTGCGGAATTGAGCATAAAATTGGATTTAGGCAAACAATAACGGCATGGTAATACAGGAAAAGTCTGTGTATCAATTATTTTTATAAAAATTTAACACAGTGGGTATCTTCGTATTATATTAAAGATTACATTTGTCGCATTATAAATTATTATTACAATTACAATGCGTACAGGTACAGTTAAATTTTTCAATGAGTCTAAAGGTTACGGATTCATTACAGACGAAGAAACAGGAAAAGACATTTTCGTTCATGCTTCAGGAATCCGCGCGGAAGAACTTCGCGAAGGTGACCGTGTAAGCTACGAAGAAGAAGAAGGAAGAAAAGGTAAGGTTGCTGCTCAGGTGGTAACTATCGAAGACTAGATATATAGCACTTTAGTACCTATGAATGTTTGAAACGTTCCGATTTTATCGGGACGTTTTTTTTTGTGCCTGATTGTAAGTAGCATGTCGATGTAATCAAGGGAAGCTGACGCATGAATTGGGCGATTTTACTGGTTTATTTATAATGAGTAAAAATTATGCGGTCACATTATACCCATTATGGCTAATTTATGATTTTTAGGTTGCTAATTAAGTAAGGAGGCCTATCTTTGCACTTAAATTTTTTACGTCAAAAATTCACTATGCAATCAACTCAATTCGACTATTTTCCGATCGTGATGCAAATGTTGCTGGCCGTAGGATTTGTAGTAGGGACAATCATCGTATCAAGCTATCTGGGACCCAGCCGAAAATCGAAAAACAAGGATAAAAACTTTGAGTGCGGAATCGAATCGGTAGGAAATGCCCGGATTCCATTTTCGGTTAAATATTTTCTTGTTGCGATATTGTTTGTTTTATTCGATATCGAAGTGATTTTCATGTATCCATGGGCGGTTAATTTCCGCGAAATGGGCATGGAAGGAATGCTGAAAATGTCAGTTTTCATGTTACTGCTACTCGTTGGTTTCTTTTACGTCATTAAGAAAAAAGGCCTGGAGTGGGATTAAATTTTATTTCAGATTTTAGAATTCAGATTGTAGGTTATTCTGAAATCTAAAATCTAAAATCTACAATCATTATGAGCGATACAGATAAAAAATATAACATAGTCGACGCCCCGGAAGGTTATACCGGCGAAGGCTTTTTCGCTACCAAACTCGACTCGGTTGTCGGGATGGCGCGTGCCAATTCGTTATGGCCATTACCGTTTGCGACTTCGTGCTGCGGAATTGAATTCATGGCGACCATGGCGTCACACTATGATGTGGCACGTTTTGGTTCGGAACGGATGAGTTTCTCTCCCCGACAGGCCGACATGCTACTCGTAATGGGAACGATCGCCAAGAAAATGGCGCCAATCTTACGTCAGGTTTACGAACAAATGGCCGAGCCACGTTGGGTTATCGCAGTTGGAGCATGTGCTTCATCCGGTGGGATTTTCGACTCGTATTCTGTCTTACAGGGTATCGACAAAGTGATTCCCGTGGATGTTTACGTGCCGGGCTGTCCGCCACGACCTGAGCAAATCCTGGATGGCATCATGCGATTGCAGGAATTGGTCAGAACTGAATCGGTTCGCCGACGAAGTTCTCCGGAATACACAGAGTTGTTGGCATCTTATAACATCAAATAATAAAATGGCCTTAGAAAACCAGTTTATACAAAACACATTAACGTCTGAATTTGAGTCGGCCGTGAGCAACTTTGCCCAGATTCACGACATTCTCACTTTTGAAGCCAATGCCGATTCGGTTATTCAGCTGATTACATTCTTAAAGGAAGATCAGTCGCTTCGCTTCAATTTCCTAACCGATGTGTGCGGAATGCATTTTCCCGATGCCGAACCAAGCCGCCAGTTTGCAGTGGTGTACCATATGCACAACTGGTTTGACAACGTCCGGATCAGGATCAAATGTTATCTTCACGCCGATAAACCGGAAATAGACAGTATCACCGGCTTATTCGTAGGCGCCAATTGGCAGGAACGCGAAACGTATGATTTTTACGGAATAATTTTCAAAGGTCATCCTCAACTTAAACGGATCCTGAACATGGACGAAATGGTTTCATTTCCGATGCGAAAGGAGTTCCCGCTCGAAGATGGCGGAAGAACCGATAAAGACGATCGTTTCTTCGGCAGGACGACCGATAATTGCTAACCGAGTTTAGAAAATACACAGATGTCAGACTTATTACTACCTCCCGAATTGCGTTATGCCGATGTAATCAAACAACGGCAAAATGAAGACGGCAGTGAACTATCGATATTAAACCTCGGGCCCACGCACCCCGCTACGCACGGGATTTTCCAGAACATCCTGCTTATGGATGGCGAGCGTATCGTGGATGGCGAATCAACCGTAGGTTACATCCATCGGGCGTTTGAAAAGATTGCCGAAAACAGACCGTTTTACCAAATCACACCGCTGACCGACAGGATGAACTATTGCTCATCGCCAATCAATAATATGGGTTGGTGGATGACACTTGAAAAAGCACTGAATATCGAAATCCCGAAACGCGTGCAATACCTGCGAGTGATCGTGATGGAGCTTGCGCGTATCGCCGATCACATAATTTGCAGTTCGGTTATGGGCGTGGATACCGGCGCATTGACCGGATTTTTATACGTGTTCCAGTTCCGCGAAAAAATATACGAAATATACGAGGAGATTTGTGGCGCCCGACTTACGACTAATATGGGCCGCATTGGAGGATTCGAACGCGAATGGAGCGATCTTGCTTTTAAGAAACTCGACGATTTCCTTGAAGAGTTCCCAGTTGCATGGCAGGAATTTGAAAACCTGCTTACGCGGAACAG
Source organism: Flavobacterium sp. (assembly GCA_015478765.1). GTDB lineage: Bacteria > Bacteroidota > Bacteroidia > Flavobacteriales > Flavobacteriaceae > Flavobacterium. The sequence goes on along the minus strand of JADMKR010000158.1, from coordinate 11,307 downwards.
GATTTTTATGGATCGTACCATTGATGTGGGCGGAATTTCAGCCGAACGCGCAATGAACTACGGGTTCACAGGTCCGAATCTTCGTGCCGCCGGTGTTGATTATGACGTCCGCGTAGCGCAGCCTTACAGTTCATACGAAGATTTTGAATTCAATATACCGGTTGGAAAATCGGGTGATTGCTACGACCGTTTCTGCGTTAGGAATGCCGAGGTTTGGGAGAGCATGAGCATCATCAAACAGGCATTGGCCAAAATGCCCGAAGGTCCGTATCATGCCAATGTTCCCGATTATTACCTTCCGCCGAAAGAAGATGTTTACACCAATATGGAATCACTGATTTACCATTTCAAAATCATCATGGGCGAAGTTCCCGTGCCGGTTACCGAGGTTTATCACGCAGTTGAAGGTGGAAATGGCGAACTTGGATTCTATCTGATCACCGATGGAAGCCGTACGCCATACAGATTGCATTTCAGACGACCGTGCTTTATTTATTATCAGGCTTACAATGAAATGGTCAAAGGACAAATGTTGTCCGATGCGATCGCGACATTGTCGAGTTTGAATGTAATCGCCGGAGAATTGGATGCGTAGGGCTTTCAGAATTCAGATTTTAGATTTTAGATTTTAGATTTTTTTGATTGATTAAAATTATAACAAACACTATTATAAGATGATTATAAGAATTTAGAGATGACAGATAAGAGCGATATTTTACAACGAAAGGCCGCTCAATCTGAAATCTTAAATCTTAAATCTTAAATACATATAGATGGAACGTTTACACATACAGCAGCAAATCAATATCACCCCGGCGCTGACCGATCGGATCAATGAATTGTTGAGCCACTATCCGGCTGATAAAAAGAAATCGGCTTTACTGCCCGTGCTGCACGAAGTTCAGGATGCGCATGACAACTGGCTCAGCATCGAATTGATGGATAAGGTTGCCGAAATTCTTGAGATCAAACCGATTGAAGTCTACGAAGTAGTCTCGTTTTATTCGATGTTCAATCAGAAGCCGATCGGTAAATACATGTTTGAATTCTGCCTTACTTCTCCCTGCTGCCTGAACGGAGCCGAAGATCTCATCGACTATACATGTGATAAACTCGGAATCCAGAAAGGTCAAACCACTCCCGACGGCCATTTCACCGTCAAAGGTGTCGAATGCCTCGGAGCCTGTGGCTATGCGCCCATGATGCAATTAGGCGATTTCTATAAAGAGCATCTGAACAAAGAAAAGATCGATCAGTTGATTGCCGACTGTAAAGACAATAAAATCAACTTGCACTAATAATCATGTCTAAAAAAATATTATTAGAGAACATAAACATCCCCGGAATAAAGGGCTACGAAGTCTATCGTCAGCATGGCGGATATGCTTCGGTTGAGAAAGCGCTGAAACTCACTCCGGATGAAGTTGTCGAAGAAGTGAAAACTTCCGGTCTTCGTGGCCGTGGAGGCGCGGGTTTCCCCGCCGGAATGAAGTGGAGCTTTATCGATAAGAAATCGGGAAAACCACGACATTTGGTTTGCAACGCCGACGAATCGGAGCCGGGAACGTTTAAGGACCGCTTCCTGATGGAATACATTCCGCACCTGCTAATCGAAGGAATGATTACTTCCAGCTATGCACTAGGCGCGCACCTATCTTATATCTACATCCGCGGCGAATACATGTGGATCTACAAAATTTTGGAAAAAGCGATCGGTGAGGCAAAAGCCAATGGATGGCTTGGAAAGAACATAAAAGGTTCGGGCTACGATCTTGAATTATATGTTCACTGCGGTGCCGGAGCTTATATTTGCGGCGAAGAAACAGCATTGATCGAATCATTGGAAGGCAAACGCGGAAATCCCAGGATCAAACCGCCATTCCCGGCAGTTTCAGGACTTTGGGCGAATCCAACCGTGGTGAACAATGTCGAGACAATCGCTTCAGTGCCGTGGATCGTCAATAATTCGGGTGCCGAATATGCTAAAATCGGTATCGGAAGATCGACGGGAACAAAATTGATTTCAGCATCCGGACATATAAAAAATCAGGGCGTTTACGAAATCGAACTCGGTTTAAGTGTGTACGAATTCATGAACTCGGATGAATATTGCGGTGGAATGATAAACGACCGACCACTCAAAGCATTCGTTCCGGGAGGATCGTCGGTGCCGATTTTACCAGCCAATCTTATCTACAAAACAGCAGCCGGTGAAGACCGTTTGATGACATACGAATCGCTAAGCGATGGCGGTTTTGCCACCGGATCGATGTTGGGTTCCGGCGGATTCATAGTGTATAACGACACGGCTTGCATTGTACGGAACACCTGGAATTTTTCGAGATTCTACCACCATGAAAGCTGCGGACAATGTTCGCCATGCCGTGAAGGAACAGGATGGCTCGAAAAAGTCCTACACAGAATCGAAACAGGATTCGGGCGCGAAGAAGACATCGATTTGCTTTGGGACATCCAGAGAAAAATAGAAGGAAACACGATTTGCCCGTTGGGTGACGCCGCCGCATGGCCGGTAGCAGCCGCAATCAGGCATTTCCGCGATGAGTTTGAATACCACGTGCGTTTCCCAGAAAAAATAAAAAACAGGGATCATTTTGTAGCTGAACCTTTTGAGAAGGTAAAACATTTGGTCGCGAAAGAAGCAGTTTAAAAATAGTCGAAAGTCAAAAGTCGAAGGTTTGAAAGAACGAACTTTACACTTTACACTTTACACTTTACACTTAAATAATGAAAGTAACCATAGACGGTCAAAGTATAGAAGTCGAGCCGGGGACCACCATCCTGCAGGCGGCGCGAATGATTGGCGGCGAATCTGTTCCGCCGGCGATGTGCTACTACACCAAACTTAAAGGGAGCGGCGGGAAATGTCGCTGCTGCCTGGTAGAAGTCGCCAAGGGAAGTGAAGCCGATCCACGGCCGATGCCGAAACTGATGGCATCTTGCGTCACCGGATGCATGGACGGCATGGAAGTCAACAGCAAAAACTCCGAGCGCGTTGAAGAAGCCCGCAAAGGTGTAACCGAGTTCCTTTTGATAAATCACCCGCTCGATTGTCCGGTTTGCGACCAGGCAGGCGAATGCGATTTGCAAAATCTAAGTTTCAAACACGGAAATTCACAATCGCGCTTTATCGAAGAAAAACGGACATTTGAGCCGGAAGATATCGGTCCGAATATCCAGCTTCATATGAACCGCTGCATTTTATGCTACCGTTGTGTGATGGTGGCCGACCAACTTACCGATAATCGCGTACACGGCGTTATGGATCGCGGCGATCACTCCAATATCTCGACGTGCATTTCGAAAGCGATCGACAACGAGTTTTCAGGAAACATGATCGATGTTTGTCCGGTGGGCGCTTTAACCGATAAAACTTTTAGATTCAAACAACGCGTTTGGTTCAACAAACCTTACAATGCGCACCGTGACTGTTCTAAATGTTGTGGAAAAACGACGCTTTGGATGTTTGGCAATGAAATCCAGCGTGTGACCGGAAGGAAAGATGAGTTTCACGAAGTGGAGGAATTCATCTGCAACGAATGCCGATTTGATCACAAAGATCCAAGTCATTGGGTAATTGAAGGTCCGCGTAAATTCGAAAAAGATTCGGTCATCAACCAGAACAATTATACAAGGGATCTTGAAACCGTGAAGATCAACACAGAGAAGCACATTTTGAAAGGACGTGAAGAAGACCGCGTGAAAATCAGTATGGCAGCGGTCCCGTTGAAGCGCGAGGAAGCTGAGAACTTTAACGAAGGAAACGTTTAATATGGACAGTACGCTTATTTTAGAAAAAGGGATTTTCATCGTTATCATTTTCGCGATCACGATGTTAATGGCGATGTACTCGACACTTGCCGAGCGCAAAGTGGCTGCATGGCTTCAAGACCGCGTAGGCCCGAACCGTGCCGGAAAAGGTGGTATTTTACAACCACTTGCCGACGGTTTAAAACTGTTCTCAAAAGAAGAATTCTTACCCGATACACCCAACAAATTCTTATTCGTAGTTGGTCCCGCGATCTCAATGAGTGTCGCTTTAATGACCAGCGCGGTTATCCCGTGGGGCGACAAACTGCATTTGTTTGGCCGCGATATCATATTGCAGGCAACCGATATCGACGTGGCGTTATTGTATGTTTTCGGAGTATTGTCGGTTGGAGTTTATGGGATTATGATTGGTGGCTGGGCGTCAAACAATAAGTTCTCATTGATGAGCGCCATGCGCGCCGCATCGCAGATGATTTCGTATGAAGTGGCGATGGGACTTTCGATCATTGCGTTGCTTATGATGTCGGGCACATTGAGTTTGCGCGAAATATCATTGCAGCAAGCAGGAATGAACTGGAATGTATTTTATCAGCCGTTGGGTTTTATCATATTTTTGGTTTGTTCGTTTGCCGAAACCAACCGTACGCCATTTGACCTGGCTGAGTGTGAGGCCGAGCTTATAGGCGGTTACCACACCGAATACTCGTCAATGCGGATGGGCTTTTATTTGTTTGCCGAATATGCCGCGATGTTCATCTCATCAACGATATTGGCCGTACTTTATTTCGGGGCTTACAATTATCCCGGAATGCAGTGGGCGGTAGATAACTGGGGGGTTAACCCGGCGAATATCATAGGAATATTTGTATTGTTTGCCAAAATCTGTTTCTTCATCTTCTTCTTTATGTGGGTTCGCTGGACGATACCGAGATTCCGCTACGACCAATTGATGCGATTGGGATGGAAGGTGCTGATTCCGCTTGCGATACTGAATATATTCATCACCGGATTTGTGATCCTTTGGGCAGATTCTTAGAAGGCCGGAACATCACTAATAGCCGCGATAGAGCCGGTATCCTTTGTGAATCCGCGACAGCGGGGAGCAAAGATAAAGGCGAAAGCGGGACCAAACACGAATAGAAAAGACGGGGCATGTGCTCCTAAAGAAAAAATAAAATGTCAATAGAAACAATATCACTATCGGGTCGCCGGAAAGAGGTTTCGAACAAAAAGATGACTTTTTGGGAAAGCCTGTATTTGGTGGCGATCGTCAAAGGACTTTTCATTACGGTCAAGCACTTGTTCACACGGCAGGCTACGGTTCAATATCCGGAGCATGTGCGCGAGCGCAGCGATGTTTGGCGCGGACAACATATATTGAAGCGCGATGAACACGGTCGCGAGAATTGTACGGCATGCGGATTATGCGCATTGTCGTGCCCGGCAGAGGCAATTACCATGACGGCTGCCGAGCGCAAGCCGGAAGAGAAACATTTGTACCGTGAGGAAAAGTATGCGTCGGTTTATGAAATCAACATGCTTCGATGCATTTTCTGCGGATTGTGTGAAGAGGCATGCCCTAAAGACGCGATTTACCTAACAGAATCGAAAAAACTTGTCGCATCGAGTTACGACCGAACCGACTTCATTTACGGCAAAGACAAATTAGTAATGCCATTAACCGAGGCGATGAAAAATTCTCAATCAAAACTCAATAACTAATGTCGGCTACCTTAATTATTTTCTGTGTTATGGCCGCGATTACGCTGGCTTCGGCACTGATGACGATCCTTAGCAAAAACACCATTCACAGCGCCATTTATCTTGTGATCAGTTTCTTTTCGATTGCCGGCCATTACCTGATGTTCAATGCGCAATTCTTGGCAGTAGTTCACATCATCGTTTACTCGGGCGCCATCATGGTTTTATTCCTATTTACGATTATGTTGATGAATCTGAACAAGGAAAACGAACCTCACAAAGCGGCGCTGAGCAAGATTGCAGCAGTGGTTGCCGCGTGCATACTGGCGTTGGTGTTGCTGGCGGCTTTTGTAAAATCGAAACCGATTGTTGGAGAGTACCCTACTACGGGCGAAGATTTCCAATCGATCAAAGTTTTGGGCCAGGTGCTGATGAACGAATATATGGTTCCGTTTGAGTTTGCTACCGTATTGTTGCTGACGGCAATGATTGGCGCGGTGTTATTGTCTAAAAAAGAAAAAACGCAGAGAAATGGATAATATACTGAATCAGATTGGCATCGAAAATTACATTTTCCTGGCCACGGCATTATTCTGTATTGGCGTATTCGGCGTGTTGTACAGAAGAAATGCAATCGTAGTATTTATGTCGATCGAGATTATGTTGAATGCGGTGAATTTATTGTTTGTAGCATTTTCGACGTACCATCAGGATGCGTCCGGACAGGTATTCGTGTTTTTCTCGATGGCTGTGGCGGCGGCGGAAGTTGCCGTTGGATTAGCGATTGTGGTTTCGATCTTCAGGAACATCGGGTCGATCGATATTGATGATTTAAAAAATTTAAAAGGATAATCCGGAATGGAGACAGATACAGGTTTGATTCTACTATTATTATTGGCCCCATTCTTCGGGTTTTTGTTCAACGTATTTTTTGGAAAGCAGGTTGGTAAAGGCGTATCAGGAACGGTGGCGACTTTATCGGTTGCGGTTTCATTTTTTGTTACGTTGTTTTTCTTCATTCAGATAAACCAAACCAAAACACCGATTGCGGTGTCATTGTTTGACTGGATACAGATCAGCAATTTCAGGGTGGATTTCGGGATTTTGCTCGATCAATTATCGCTGCTATGGCTGATGTTTGTTACCGGTATTGGCGCCTTGATACACATGTATTCGATCAGTTACATGCATGACGATGAGAATTTCCACAAATATTTCGCATACCTGAATCTGTTTATATTTTTCATGATCACATTGGTTACGGGAAGCAACTTGTTGGTGATGTTCATTGGGTGGGAAGGCGTCGGATTGTGTTCGTATTTACTGATTGGATTCTGGCACAAACGACACGATTACAATGATGCTGCGAAAAAGGCATTCATCATGAACCGAATTGGCGACTTAGGTTTCCTTGTTGGTATCTTTTTACTTGGCGCTGCATTTTCGACGGTTGACTTCACCGGAATGAAAGTCGCTATCACGGCCGGAACTGCCGATACGACGATGCTTGCCTGGGCTGCGCTCGCGTTATTTATAGGAGCTTGCGGTAAGAGTGCCCAGATTCCGTTATACACATGGCTTCCGGATGCGATGGCCGGACCTACGCCGGTGTCGGCCCTGATCCACGCCGCTACGATGGTTACGGCCGGAATCTTCATGATCACCAGAATGGATTTCCTTTTCGGGATCAACGTTGATGCGATGCATTTGGTCAATAACATCATTGCGATTGTTGGTGCCGTGACTGCTTTGGTTGCAGCCACCATCGGATTGGTGCAGAACGACATCAAAAAAGTACTTGCCTATTCGACCGTTTCGCAACTTGGACTGATGTTTCTGGCTTTGGGATTGGGCGCTTATGAAGTTGCCGTATTCCACGTAATCACACATGCGTTCTTTAAAGCGTGCTTGTTCTTAGGATCGGGATCGGTGATTCACGCGATGGGCGGCGAGCAGGACATGCGCCGAATGGGCGGGCTGAAAACCGTTATGAAAATTACATTTGTGACGTTCTTGATTTCGTCGTTGGCTATTTCAGGTATTCCGCCATTCTCAGGATTTTTCTCGAAAGATGAGATTCTGATGGTTGCCTTCCAGCACAATAAAGCATTGTGGGCCCTGGCCTCTTTGGCGTCGATCATGACCGCTTTTTATATGTTCCGATTGTTGTACCTGACTTTTTTCAGGGATTTCCGAGGAACACCCGAGCAAAAACATCATTTGCATGAGAGTCCGTCGTTGATAACCATTCCCCTCATCGTACTAGCGATATTAGCTACGATTGGCGGCGCATTGAGCATTCCCGGCAACAGTTGGCTGAATGATTATCTGGCGCCGGTATTGGCGACGGTTTCTCACGGACACCATTTTGGTGCAACCGAATACACATTGATGGGCTTTGCGGTTTTAGGCGGATTGATCGGAATTGGATTGGCCTATATGACTTACTTCAAAAAGGGCATGGTTCCGCCGGAAGATGCTCAAATCACCGGATTCAATAAAGTATTGTACAACAAGTATTACGTTGACGAAACATACAATGCCATAATCATCAAGCCGATAAACGCCATGTCGCGTTTCTTTAGAGATAAGGTTGAAACCGCATTGACCGCTGTTGTGTTTGGTTTCGGAAGCGTGGCGCAATCAATTAGTGCACGCGGTCGCTTTCTGCAAAACGGTAGTGTCGGTCTTTATCTGTTCGTTTTCGTGATCGGCTTTAGTGTAATTGTTTCGTATTTAATTTTAGCACAATAATTTCTCAGTAATGGATGTAACTTATATTCTGATTTTACTCTTAGCCGGTTCCATTATCACCTATTTTTCGGGTGATAAACTGGCCGCGCGTGTAGCCTTGTTCTTCAGCGTAGCTGCGCTGGCGGGATCAGTAATGCTTCTCTCACAGTTCAATGCAGGCGAAGCGATCGGCTATTCGAAATTATGGGTAGCTAAACCGCAGATTTACCTGGCGTTTCAAGGCGACGGATTCTCACTGGCGATGCTTTTGTTTACCACCGCTTTGGTTCCACTGATAATTTATTCATCGTTTGGCAGTATAATCCAAAATGCCCGAAGTTTCTACGCATTGGTAGTATTTATGGCATTTGCAATGGCAGGGACATTCCTTGCCGCCGATGGTTTTTTATACTATATCTTTTGGGAGCTTGCCCTTATACCGATTTATTTCATTGCACTTGTTTGGGGTCATGGCGATGCCGAGCAACGCAAAAAAGCAGTCATCAAGTTTTTCATTTATACTTTCGCCGGCTCATTGTTTATGCTGGTTGCATTCGCTTACTTATATCAGAAAGCCGGCAGTTTCCTAATTGGCGATTTAATGGGAATTCAGTTGACACATACCGAACAACTTTGGATTTACGGAGCATTCTTCCTGGCATATGCGATTAAAATCCCGCTAATTCCATTTCACACCTGGCAGGTTGCTGTGTATCAAAAAGCGCCAGCAGTTGGTACAATGTTGCTTTCGGGAATAATGCTTAAAATGGGATTGTATAGCGTTATTCGTTGGCAGTTGCCGATTGCGCCAAGTGCAGCAAAGGAATTATTATACATTGTGGTCGGACTCGGAATTGCAGGCGTGATTTACGGATCTATCGTCGCTCTGCGGCAGAAGAACATCAAGCGATTATTGGCTTATTCGTCATTGGCGCACGTTGGCCTGATTGCAGCCGGAGCTTATTCACTTACACTTGACGGACTTCGCGGTGCGGTTTTACAGATGATGGCGCACGGTTTTGTAATCGTGGGATTATTCTTCGCAGCTGAAATCATTTATCGCCGTTACGCTACCAATGAAATTGCGAATTTAGGCGGAATCAGAACGATGACACCGAAATTCTCGTCGATGTTCATGATTTTGGTATTGGCATCGGTCGCCTTGCCGTCGACTTTCAACTTTGTTGGCGAGTTTATGGTGCTGTACGGACTTTCACAAGTCGATATTTGGTTGGCAATCTTGGGCGGACTAACGATTATTCTCGGAGCTTACTACATGCTGAAAATGTATCAGCACACCATGTTGGGCGAGACCAATACAAAACCGTTTGCCGACCTGAATATTCACGAAACTGCCGTAATGGTAATTATTGTTGGCGTTTTGTTTTTCTTCGGACTGTATCCGAAACCAATCAGCGACCTGATCACGCCGTCATTGCAACAGATATTAGTTTTTATAAATCGTTAACCCGTCATATTTAAGATGTATACATTAATAGCTATTACCGGATTGGGTGTCATTTGTCTCCTGTTGGAAATTTTCAATGTGAGAAAAGCCATCGTACCTGTTACTATAGTAGGCCTGTTCGGAGTTTTAGGTTTAACAATTTCAGAATTCGATGCACCGGCATCCTATTACAATAATATGGTTGTGGTGAACAACTACTCGGTCACTTTCTCAAGTTTATTCATAGTGCTTACCATATTCCTGGTGGCCATGAGCCGAAATTTCTATCATACGCAGCAAAGCAAAATTTCCGATTTTATTGCCATTAAAATATTCCTTTTGGCCGGAGCGGTTGCAATGGTGTCTTTTGGAAACCTGGCAATGTTCTTTCTAGGCCTCGAAATCCTGTCGATAGCACTGTACATTTTGGCGTCAAGCAACCGACTTGAAATTAAAAGCAACGAAGCGGGAATGAAATATTTCCTGATGGGCGCCTTCGCCTCCGGTATTTTGTTGTTCGGAATCTGCCTGATTTACGGTGCCATGGGCACTTTCGATATTGCTGAAATTAGCGAATTAACTTTATCGGCTGAATTGCCAGATCGCTGGTTTTTCATAGGTTTAATACTAATGGTCATTGGCATGTTATTCAAAATTGCGGCCGTACCTTTCCACATGTGGGCACCCGATGTCTATGAAGGTTCTCCAGCACTAACTACTGCAACCATGAGTACGCTGGCTAAAGTGACTGCGATGGCTGCATTGTATAAATTGCTGATGGATATGCATGTGCCGTATTCTGATGTCTTCGGGACGCTGATAGCGGTTGTATCAATCTTATCGATGACTGTCGGCAATATCATGGCGTTGCGTCAGACGAATGTAAAACGGATGCTGGCCTTCTCGGGAATTTCGCATGCAGGATTTATGCTGATGACTTTGCTAGGCAATAATGATATGGCAGGAATCCTGTTGTATTATACGGCTGCTTATGCGCTGGCCGGGATTGCAGCGTTTAGCGTGCTGCTGTTCGTTTGCCAAAACAAGGACAATGAAGATATTAATAATTTCAACGGACTTGGAAAAACGAATCCGTTATTGGCAGCCATGCTGACTTCCGCCCTATTGTCGATGGCAGGGATACCGATTTTCGCCGGATTTTTTGCGAAGTTTTCACTGTTCACCGAGACAATAGAATCCGGATTTTTGGTTGTGGTGATTGCTGCGGTAATCAACTCAATCATCAGTATAGGCTATTACTTTAAGCTGATCTTGGCGATGTATACAAAGGAAAAAACAATCGACCGACCGCAGTCATCACGTCTTTTCGCGACTGTAGCGGTGATAGCGATAACATTAAATCTGATATTGGGCTTTGCGCCGTCATTGTTGTTGGGCTTATTTCCATAGATACCGAAAGCCAAAAGACAATCAATAGAATCATAAAACTCCTAATTAAGGAGTTTTTTTTGTTAAGTACCGGAGCCGGAGGCTTCCTCTGCGGGTTTGACTCCGACCCATAAAAAAAACCTCTCGAAAAGAGAGGTTTTTAAGTACCCGGAGCCGGAGTCTTCCTCTGCGAGTTTGACTCCGACCCATAAAAAAAACCTCTCGAAAAGAGAGGTTTTTAAGTACCC
>JADMKR010000157.1:3606-20376 GCA_015478765.1 Flavobacterium sp. | reverse complement strand
GGATAAGTTGCACTCCACAACCGAATGCATTCAATTGCTTCCTTAACATCATGTACTCTCAAGATAGATGCGCCATTTTGCAGCGCAATCATGTTTAAAACCGAAGTGCCGTTGAGTGCGTCCAGCGGAGAATTATCGAGTGTTTTGTAAATCATCGACTTGCGCGACAGCCCCGCCAAAATGGGAAGATCGTGAATCTGGAAGTCGGCGAGATTTCGTAAAATCTGAAAGTTCTGCTCGGTAGTCTTGGCAAATCCGAACCCCGGATCGACAATCAGATCGCTGATGCCAAGTGCCCGGGCGGTTGCGATCCGTTCCGAAAAGTAATAAATCAGTTCGGTGATAATATTATTGTAATTGGTGTAGGTCTGCATCGTTTGCGGCGTTCCTCGCATATGCATCATTATGTAGGGCACGCGCAGTTTGGCAACTGTAGCCATCATGTTTGCATCAAGTTTGCCTGCCGAAATATCGTTAATCAGCGCCGCGCCATGTTCGACACAATTCTTCGCGACCTCACTCCGAAAAGTATCCACTGAGATCAGCGCTTTTGGAAACTCCTTTGTTATCAGCTCGATTACCGGAACTATTCGTGCAATTTCCTGCTTCTCAGTAACTTCGGCAGCCGAGGGCTTACTGGAATATGCGCCAATATCCAAAAAGGTCGCCCCTTCCGATAATAGTTTTTCGGCCTGGTTCAGAATTTCATTATCGCTGCGATAAACGCCGCCATCGTAAAACGAGTCGGGAGTCACATTCAATATGCCCATCACAACCGGATTTTCCAGTGAAACTAATTCGCATCTGCAGTTGATTGTCATGAAGATTTGTGATACTTTGCGTTATAATAACAATTGGCTGAGCAAGCTTATTGAATCTAAAAATAATTCCTATTTTTGGAAAAGTTTGCATACAAATATACACCAACCAGATGAACAATACCACCCGGGAATATGATGAAGTCATCGCCGACTGCCGGACATTATTTCTTAACAAAATGGCTGATTATGGATGTGCGTGGCGAATTCTACGCTTGCCATCCTTAACAGATCAAATCTTCATAAAAGCGCAACGGATTCGAGGTTTGCAACAGAACGCCGTTCGTAAGATCGACGAGGGTGAAACCCCAGAATTCATCGGAATCATCAATTATTCGGTGATGGCACTGATTCAAATCGAACTTGGCATAGCGACACAGCCCGATCTTACGACCGAAAAAGCTGCGCAATTGTACGATGCAAAAATTTCGGAAACCAAACAATTGATGGAAGCCAAAAATCACGATTACGGCGAAGCCTGGCGCGAAATGCGGGTGAGTTCACTAACCGATCTGATTTTGCAGAAATTGCTCCGGGTAAAACAAATCGAGGACAATCATGGCAAAACAATCGTATCGGAAGGAATCGCGGCCAACTATCAGGACATGATCAATTATGCAGTTTTCGCACTAATATTAATCGGGTTAAAAAATCAATAATGAAAAACATCCTAACTCAGTTTTCACGTGTTTTTGTCGGAATATTATTTATAATCTCAGGGCTGATCAAACTTAACGATCCGGTCGGATTTTCGTTTAAATTGGAAGAATACTTCGGAGAAACAGTGTTGAACCTGCCGTTTTTGGCGCCGTACGCATTGGGCATTGCGGTGTTTGTAGTAATCTTTGAAGTTGTTCTGGGCGTTGCCCTGCTTGTGGGCTCAAACAGGAAACTGACGGTCTGGAGTTTGTTGCTGATGATCTTATTCTTCACTTTCCTGACGTTCTATTCGGCCTATTTCAACAAAGTAACCGACTGCGGCTGTTTCGGCGACGCCATTAAACTTACGCCGTGGGAATCTTTCACCAAAGATGTGGTTTTGCTGATATTCATCATAATCCTTTTCGTGAATCAGCATCTTATCCGGCCGTTGGGAACGAAAACTTTCCGAACCATCGTAGTTGTTTTAACCATACTTGGCTGCGGATTTATGGCGTGGTATGTATTGAATCATTTGCCGCTGAAGGATTTCCGGGCCTACGAAACAGGCACCAACATCCAGCAGGGAATGGCCATCCCCGATGGTGCGCCACGAGCCGAAATTGAAATGATATTCATCTATAATGTGAACGGTGAAAACAAGGAATTTACCGAAAAGACATTGATGGATATCCCCGAAGGAGCCACATTTGTGGAACGTATCGATAAAGTGATATCGGAAGGATACGTCCCGCCAATCCACGATTTTACGATGGAACTCGACGGTTCGGATTATAAGGACGAGCTGTTGGAAGAACCTAAATTAGTGATGTTTGTAGCCTACGACCTTACGAAGTCAGATCCGGAAGGACTTGCGCGACTGGCTGAAGTTTACGAAAAAGCTACCGCTCGCGGTTATAAGGTGATTGGTATGACTTCTTCTACAGACGAATTGATCCAAACAGTTAAAAAGCAATATGCACTTCCTTTCGATTTCTATTTTTGCGATGCCACGACGCTTAAAACGATCGAGCGCGCCAATCCAAGTATCGTTGTACTTAATAAAGGAACCATCGTTCAGAAGCTACACTGGAACGATGCTGAAGACACTAATCTGTAAGTTATGTATAAAAAAGAGCGCAGAAAATGTTTGCTGAGCATAGCCGGGTGCGTACTAGCATTTTTTTTAGGGCAATTTTTATTAAATGTGGTCTCCAAGTATGAAGATCCATTCCTGGGTAATACTTTCTACATCATAACAGGATGTGCACTGATTGTATTATCGCTCATTGTCATTTATCTGTTGATCCTGCATCTTAGATATTTACGCCGACGGGAACAGAAACGAAAAAACAGCTCGTTAGTGTTTTTGGCCAAAGAGAAAAGAAAAAATGATCCGCTACCTGCTAAATAAAATCGGTTACGCACTTCTGACATTGTTTGGCGTGGTAACCGTTATCTTTTTCTTATTCACTGTACTTCCCGGCGATCCCGCGCGGATGATGCTCGATCAAAATGAAAACTCTGAACAGTTGGCGATCGTTAAAAAAAAATATGGATTTGATAAGCCGGTCGCCACTCAGTATCTGTATTATTTAAACGACCTGTCGCCGGTTTCACTGCACAGCACCAATCCGTCGAACTACACGTTCCTTGCCCCCGCTAAATACAATGCCGTCCAGATATTCAATGTGGGCGTTGTTATCGTTGCACTGAAAACTCCCTATCTCCGCGAAAGTTTCCGCAAAAGCGGCAGTAAAGTAACCGATATCATTGCCAATACGCTGCCCAATACGTTCATACTGGCATTTTTCGCGATAGCGCTTGCCATTGCGGTAGGAATAGTTTTGGGCGTGGTTTCGGCGCTGTATAAAGACAGTTTAACCGACAGATTGATCGCGCTGCTGAGTTCGGTAGGCATGAGTGTCCCTTCCTTTTTCAGTGCCATATTATTTGCCTGGATTTTCGGATTTCTGTTGCATCAATATACCAATCTTAACATGACCGGCAGTTTGTATGAAGTGGATGACTTCGGCGAAGGTTCATTTATCCAATGGAAAAATCTGATCTTGCCGGCCATCGTCCTCGGGATCCGTCCATTGGGTGTAGTAATCCAACTGATGCGAAACTCCTTGCTCGAAACACTCAGTCAGGACTACATTCGCACCGCCCGGGCAAAAGGACTGTCTGAATTTACCATCATACGCCGTCACGCTTTGAAAAATTCGTTGAATCCAGTTGTCACCGCGATTTCAGGCTGGTTTGCATCCATGCTGGCCGGCGCTGTTTTCGTCGAATATATTTTCGGCTGGAACGGACTTGGCAAAGAAATCGTCGAAGCGTTGAACAACCTGGACCTTCCCGTGATCATGGGCTCTGTGATTGTTATTGCTGCCACATTTGTCGTGATCAACATATTGGTCGATATCATCTATGCATGGCTCGACCCAAAAGTGCGCCTGGAGTAATAATCTCATTTGTATGCCGAAATTCAGTTGCTGCAATTTATAAGTTCCAAAGTTTCGCTGCTGACTTGCATTTGCATATTTTTGTTAAAAACAATTTCAAAATGAAAAATATTCTGTTTACCGTCATAGTCGCATTTGCGTTGACCTCATGCAACGACGAACAAAAATCCGAATTCTCGGCTGAAAGCTTATCGGCCGAACTTACAACGCTTGAAGGCGAACGCATACCTTTTGGCGACATGCTGAAAAACAAACGCGGCGAAACCATCCTCATCGAAGTCTGGGCCTCATGGTGCGGCGACTGCGTTAAAGCAATGCCCAAAATCAAAGATTTGCAAATTGAGCACCCCGACGTTTCGTATATATTTGTCTCAATGGACAAAAACATGGAAGCCTGGAAATCGGGAATAGAGAAACACGAACTCGAAGGCGATCATTACTGGGCGCCAGACGGCATGCAGGGCGAATGGGGCAAGGCAACCGACATCGACTGGATTCCGCGCTACATTATTATAGATAAAACCGGGAACATCGCCACGTATCGCGCAATCGAAACCGATTTCGACCAAATCAATTCTACACTAAAATCGCTTAAATAATGAGACAGAAAATAGTTGCCGGAAACTGGAAAATGCATAAAAATGCTGAAGAAACCGAAGACCTGCTGAACGAACTGATCGACAAATTACCCGAAGATAAGGAAGTCAATATCATAGTTGCGCCTACTTTTGTCAATCTGGCCTCGGCGGTCGACCATCTCGAATATACCAATATCGAAGTGGCCGCTCAAAACATGCATCAGGATGAAAGCGGTGCCTTTACAGGTGAAGTTTCTGCCGATATGCTTAAAAGCATTGGCGTAAATACTGTCATATTAGGCCACTCCGAAAGGCGTGCTCACTTTCATGAAACCGATTCGATTATCGCCTATAAAGTAGATACGGCGTTGAAACACGATATGCGTATTATATTCTGTTTTGGTGAGGAACTGGCCGACAGGCAAAGTGGAAACCACTTCAATATTGTGGAAAACCAACTGCGCGACGGGCTGTTCCAAGTGGATGAATCCCATTGGGAACGCATCGTACTTGCCTACGAACCGGTATGGGCAATTGGAACGGGAGAAACTGCCAGTCCGCAGCAAGCCCAGGAAATGCACGAATTTATCAGAAATACTGTTCGCGACCGGTTTGGTGATGGTGTTGCCGATGATGTATCGATATTATATGGCGGCAGCGTTAAACCCGACAATGCCAATGAGATTTTCTCGCAACCGGATGTCGATGGCGGATTAATTGGCGGTGCATCATTAAAAGCTAACGATTTCGCAGCCATTGTGTCTGCTATATAATTGTATTTCATCGATGAAATTTACCTTTTAACGACGATTTTATGTAAGGTAATTCTTCTTTATGTGTTAACTTATTAAAAAACAGCTACTAAAAATTTCCATCGTATTAGATTTTTTATACTTTTGGGTCGGTTAAGAATTATATGATTTTTCCCAAACGTTACATAATTATCATGAAAAATTTATTTACGGTAGTACTTTTTTTAATGTCCGCTGCAGCTTTTGCACAAGTCGATACCCAAATACGATTCGATTCGGATTCGCGTCAATTCTATATGTGGAATGAAGATCGTGGAAGTTATGAACTTCGCGAAACCGAACACGAACATTCGGTCATCGATATACGCGAAATTGGTTCGAAAGGCAACGGTTATATCATCATCAGCCTGGCCGACAATGGTCAGAGTCGGATATTCCACGGCTCAATAACCGGTTTTAATAATGATGAGAATAAAGAAGGTTCGTGGTCGATGCGATCTAAAAGCCTTCAGGGACGGCTAACATACAACCCCGAAAAACACACCATTACTTATACGTACGAAGCACACGACAAACGCTATAATAAAATACTGGTGTTTTCGCTTCGTCCGCTTAATACTTGATTTTATTTTAGTTAGAGAACTTCGTTATCCATTTTAAGCGCAATTAAGCAGTACTCACGTACTGCTTTTTTTTGCTTCGACCAAAGCGCTATATTCCGATTTCGATCTGAAAACGAACGTACCAGTCTTCTTTGCCCGTTCCATCCCAATAATCAAATTCGTCACGGGTAACTTCAACCTGGATTTTAAAAGCATGTTCGCGTATGTATTTCGTCAAACCCAAACTATATTGTTTTTGGTGAGGGACAAACACTCGGATGTCTTCGTTGATTTTTTGAGTGGAAAATCGGCCGATGACCTCATACTCCGACGGGAACAAATAACTGGCCTGGTAGTCAAATCCTTCGCCCGTAAAAACATAATTACTTTCCAAAGCATTAGCAGGATTGAAAGTGACGGCATTTTCGCTGGTTGATCTTGTCATGTAAGCCGACATCAAAGCAAATCCTTTATATTTTAACATCGCATCAACAAAAACCGACTGCATTGTGCGCTGTTCATACAGGTCAGCGCCCAATTGGCCCTGGGTTCGCCTGGCATTGTTATTCTGTTGAAAAGCTCCCGACACCATGATTTTGGGCGTTTGTTCCCGGGCGAGATCTCCTTCAAAGTACGATCCGTCCTTAATGAACGCGCCCAAAGGAAAAAGTTCCACTTTGCCGGTAAGCGCCACACCGTTATCATCTGAGTTAGTCACATTTCGACCTTCGCCCGAGGATATCGCTCCTTTAAAATTGTAAGAGAATTTGTCCAGATATTCATTTAAATTATGAACCTGAAAACCAAAATCACGATCGATCGTAAAACGCGCATTGTTGATGGTACGGTCGGTTAATTGCAGTGCGCCCGAGGAATTGATACGCTGGCGGTTTCCCGGTAATTTTGTTTGGCCGAAGCCGATGTTCCAATGTTTATTCGGACGGTAGAACACAATCGCATCCCTTATAATGTTGATGTTTTCGCCATCGCGGATTTCTCCCACATCGCCGGGAGCAAATGATAATTGGATTGCGTACAAAAATTTCGGACTGCCAACATAACCATCCAATCGCAGTCGGAGTCGGCGGATCTGTCCGTCATAAGCAGGCTCTTCCCCTTCCCTGTCATAATAAGTAACCCGATTTTGCATCCTGAATCGGATATTGAGTTTAAAAAGGCTGTCGGGCGAGGTCAGTCCAAGGCCACTTCCGAAGCTATAATAGGGCAAAGCTGAGAGTTTAAGGTCGTTGTCAGTTGCGGTCCGTACAATTGTAACCTGTGCAGAAGAATATTGGAAACAGAAGAAAACTAATAATACCAGTAGTTTGTTCATAGTTAGGCTTATAGTGATATAGGCAAAAACAGGATGTTTTTCACGATTCAAAAATAAGATAATATTACCTTTGTGAAAAATATTTTATGTCTAATACGTACATCGGTTATCATTTCAAAGTTGAACCCAAGGACCCGGGATGCGAGATACTTGTGGCTGAGCTTGGTGAGAAACCGTTTGAAAGTTTTACAGAAAGCGACGACGGCGTGATCGGCTATATTCAAAAGCAACACTGGAAAAGTGACATTCTTTCCGATATCCATATTTTGAATTCGGAAGAATTTGAAATTTCTTATCACTTTGAGGAAATCGAGCAGGTAAACTGGAACGAAGAGTGGGAAAAAAATTTCGAACCGATTGATGTTGGCGGCAAGTGCCATGTGCGTGCACCTTTCCATCCAAAAACCGATGCCGAATATGACATAGTGATCGAACCCAAAATGAGTTTTGGCACCGGCCATCATGAAACGACCCACATGATGATCCAGCATTTGCTCGATATGGAAGTGCGTGGTATGAAGACTTTGGATATGGGCTGCGGAACCGCCATTCTCGCGATTTTAGCCGAAATGAAAGGCGCACAGCCAATCGACGCCATCGACATTGATAACTGGTGTTATCTGAACTCGATAGAAAATGCGGAACGGAATAATTGCAGGCATATAAATGTTTACGAAGGCGATGCCACGCTATTGGCAGGGAAGAAATACGATTTGATCATCGCGAATATCAACCGGAATATTTTACTGGCCGATATGGATGCCTACGTATCCACCATGAACAGCGGCGCAATATTATTGCTAAGTGGCTTTTATGACGAAGATATTCCTTATATTGACGATGCCTGTACTAAATTAGGGCTGACTTTCGTTAATAAGCTTCAAAGAAATAAATGGGTATCATTAAAATATGTGCTGAAATAACTACATTAAAAAAGACATACCATGACAAAAGAGAAAGTTGCCGAAGAGGTGTCGTTACAGGAACGCGTTGCAATCAACAATGAGATTATCATCTACAACGACGATGTCAATACGTTCGATCATGTGATTGAAACGCTGATACGTGTTTGCAACCATGCAGCCGAACAAGCCGAACAATGCGCGCTGATCATCCATTATAAAGGAAAGTGTACCGTAAAAACAGGACCGATCGACGAGCTGACTGCGCCCTGCACCCAACTTCTGGAAGCAGGCCTGAGTGCTGAAATAGTTTAAAAAAAATCCTTAACTCTCGTTAAGGATTTTTTTTGATAGTAAGCAAACTTAGTTTCTTGTAAATACCTGAGTTACGGTCAAAGTCGATCCTCCGGTCGAAGTTGTAGATACATAGTGCAATTCCGATCCGTCCAGGCGTATAATCTGGAAGTTTTCGGTTACATTGCCCTGACCCGGCTCGGGAGACGGCGTTGTAATGGTCAGCGTATTGCCGCTTTTAGCCCATGTACCAACAATGGCATCTTCTGTACACACGTTAGCCGGATTTCTGTAAAGAACTACGTCGCGAAAAACGTTCCCATCTGCAAACTGCACATAGTCTTTATCGCATCCCGCTTCGTGGGTATTGTAATTTTGGTTGGATTCCTGTCCGTTCAAATTTGTAACTGTACGATTGTAATTCCACTTGCCGGAAATATCGGCATCGGTTGAAATGCCGCTGTCGTCATCGCTGCTGCAAGAAGTTAATGTCAGTGCCGAAACGCACACGAAAGCCAATACTGTTTTGATCATTTTCATAGGTTAGGTTTTTTAATTGTTGTCAAATTAAAGAAAATCATTTTTGATATGGGAAACTGCCGGCAATTTTAAGAAGATTTTATACTCCCGATCACCGTGTAACCTATAACGAATCAATGTCGATAATATTTTGCGACAACAATCAGTGCGGTAATTTAGGCGATAGCAAACCATACAGAAATGTGCCGAACAATGCGCCGAACAACACAAACAACAGTGGCCAGAAACCGGCGCCAAGAAGTATGAAGATGGGTCCCGGACAAGTGCCTACCAGCGCCCAGCCCAATCCGAATAACAGGCCGCCCGCCCAATAGCGAACCGATCCCGGATCTTTATCGGCAATGACGATTGGCTCACCTTTAATATCTTTCAATTGGAATCTTTTGATGATTTGCACGCCAATTACTCCGGTAGCGACGGCCACACCAATAATACCATACATATGGAACGACTGGAAATGAAACATTTCATAAATGCGGTACCACGAGACTGCCTCCGATTTGGTGAGTACGATACCGAAAATAAACCCAACGATTATATATTTTATTGCTTTCATTATTTATTGAATATTAGTGGGAAAATAAAATGCGCCATCAGCAATCCGCCGACAAAAAAGCCAATGACTGCCTTTAATGACGGAATCTGCAGATTGCTCAAACCCGATATGGCATGTCCCGAAGTACATCCGCCCGCATAACGGCTGCCAAAACCTACCAGCACCCCGCCCACGATTAGTATAAATGCCATTTTTGGGAATTTGAAAACATCATCGCCAAACATGGCATCCGGGAGCAATTTTCCTTCCGGAGCGTCAATCCCGAGGTACTCTAACTGAGCAATTGTTTTCGGATTAATATCCACATTCGAATCATCACTCATATAATTGACCGCTACGAATCCGCCCAGCATAGCGCCTGCAATGACGGCCAGGTTCCACTGTTGCGATTTCCAGTCGAACCTGAAAAACGGCGAAATCCTGCCGGCACCCGCAATGGAGCAAAGGGAACGAAGGTTTGACGACATGCCGAAAACTTTCCCAAAGAAAATCAACATCAGCATTATGAGCCCGATCAAAAATCCGGAAACATACCACGGCCAAGTGTGAAATAGAAAATCCATAATTAGAAGTTTTCAGCAAAAATAAGAAAACCATTGCGGAGCCATGGCGCGAATCGGTATAATATTCATAAATTTGGTTTCCTATTATAACATCCGATGCAAAAATTTTCAATTGAGCTCAAATGGGCGCTGATTTTCACCGTTGTTTCCCTGATTTGGAACATAGGTGAGAAATCGGTTGGCCTGCATGGCGCACTTATTTCGCAACATCTTCTATACAGCAGTTTCTTTGCAGTGGTGGCCATCGCTGTTTATGTGCTGGCGATCCGGGATAAAAAGAACAACTATTTCAACAGCAATATGACGTGGTCGCAGGGATTTGTCAGCGGCGGCGTGCTTTCAGTCATGATTGCGATGTTCAGCCCGATTGTAATTTTCATAACCTACGAAATGTTAAGCCCGAATTATTTTCAGAGCGCGGTTCAAAGTGCGGTTGCAAAAGGAGCAACGATCGAAAAATCACGCAATTATTTCAACCTTCAAAGTTACGTGCTGCAGGCTGCATTTTCGGCCTTATCGATGGGGGCGGCGACATCGGCTGTAATAGCACTTTTTCTACAAACAAAAAACACACAGTCCAATGCGTAATTTCTTAATACTATTGCTGATCGCAGTATCGAGTGTCGGATGTGTAAGCACTAAAAATACGATTCGGAATATCGACAACAATGCGCCTGTACCCCGTCTTGACAAAAATGACAACTTTATTGTGACCGATTTCAGTACCGACCGCAAGTATGGCTATGACCCCGATTATCCGGTGAATGTTTTCTTCCGCAACACTGCCAATGATTCGATTAATCAAAAACGCTATCTGAACGCGCTCGCCGGACCTAATGGCGAAAAAATATTCTTCAGAAAAGTAGACACTTGTTGTCCGTTCCCGTCAGAACACAGCGTCATGGGCGCCGGCTATCTGGATATATACGAGATTTCGTGGGTTGGCCAAAAAAAGCCCATCCGCCTTTATATTAATATTTACGAAAAGGGTTTGCTGAAAGTTCCCATGGGAATGGGGCTGAAACCTCAATAAAACAGACCGAATTAGTACCTTTGTAACTTATCAAATCATATGAACTTACATAACATTCCCCAGATAAAACATCTTGACAGCGGCAACTTCTTTTTATTGGCCGGTCCCTGCGCGATCGAAAATGAAGAAATGGCGCTCCGCATTGCCGAAAAACTTATTGAAGTAACCAACCGACTTGAGATTCCGTTTGTTTTCAAAGGTTCTTTCAAAAAAGCAAACCGCTCGCGAATCGATAGTTTTTCGGGAATTGGCGACGAAAAAGCGTTGAAGATATTGCGAAAAGTATCAGAACAGTTTCATGTTCCTACCGTAACCGATATCCACACCAATGAAGATGCAGCTATGGCGGCCGAATATGTAGACATATTACAAATACCTGCGTTTTTAGTGCGCCAAACCGATCTTGTGGTAGCAGCAGCCAATACCGGAAAAACCGTCAATCTCAAAAAAGGGCAGTTCATGAGTCCGGAGAGCATGAAACACGCCGTCCAAAAAGTGTTGGATTGCCAAAATAACAATGTGATGGTAACTGATCGCGGCACTATGTTCGGCTACCAGGACATGATTGTCGATTACCGCGGCATTCCTACCATGCAGCAATTTGCCACCACCGTTCTGGATGTTACCCATTCGCTGCAGCAACCTAACCAAACGGCAGGTGTTACCGGTGGCCGTCCTGATATGATTGAAACAATCGCCAAAGCGGGAATCGCCGTTGGTGTGGATGGAATTTTTATCGAAACTCATTTCGATCCGGCAAATGCCAAAAGCGACGGAGCGAATATGCTGCATCTGGATTATTTTGAAGGCTTGATGACGAAATTGGTGGCAATCCGAAAAACTGTCAAAGGTTTCTGAAAAAATGGCTCGTCCGGTACTAAAATTTCATCCGACAGTATTCGACAAAGTACTTTTCATCAGTGCGATCATCTTGCTGGTTGCACAATCGGGAATAACTATACACCATTACAGTTCGCTGCCCGAGATCATTCCCATCCATTACAATGCATTGGGCGAAGTGGATGGTTTCGGAAACAAAATCCATATTCTCATATTGCCTTTGGTGACCACATTACTGTTCGCTATCAAATCGGCTAAAAAGTCATTCAGGACTTAATGTGAAACAGCCTGCGATTCGGAAGCGTCAATGTCGATTCCCTGTTTGCTAAGCAATGTTTTCACTGCGAACGCAAAAAAGGCCAGATATGCAAAACACGCAACTGTGATAACATACGATGAATGGATTCCGATTATGTCCGATAGTTTACCCTGAATTGGCGGAATAATGCCTCCACCAAGGATCATCATCACCAGGAACGCCGAGCCTTGTGCGGTATATTTGCCAAGACCGATGATTGAAAGGCTGAAAATGGCCGGCCACATAATACTGCAGGCGAGGCCACCCGACAGGAATGCATAGATCGCGATCGTACCTTCACTCATCAAGCCGACCATCATTGCGATCATGCCCAGAACAGCAAATACGAGTAGTGTTCGCGCCGGCTTGTCCTTAGTCGCAAAGAAGGCTAGTATCTGTATAAAGACACAGAAAATATAATAGTAAAGCGGCGTCATATCTTGTTGCGCCAATGTGTTTACGCCAATAATTACTGAGAATGCCAGCAGCGGCACGATGATAAGCGCCAGTGATTTTTTGTTGGATGAAAGCCGGAATACGCTGATGGCGCCAGCCCATCGACCAATCATCAAACTTCCCCAGTACATGGAGATGTAAGGTGCGATCTGCGACGATTCATGGGCCCCGAATTCGGGCAATTTCAAAAGCTCACCGAGATTACTGCCAATTGCGACTTCGACGCCAACGTAGGTAAAGATCGCCAACATGCCCAAAACCAGCTGTGGATATGCCATGGCGCCCCAGCCGTCGCTGTTGGTTCGCGCGCGGGAGTACGCAAATAAGAGCCCGCCAACAACCACCAGCAAAGCACCTGAAAGCCAGTACATTCTGCCACGTTCCAATGGTTCAAGCAGCTGTTTTACATTCAATTCTTTTGCGGCTATGCTTTGGTGAATACGCGTAAGCTCATCTGACGGATTTGGATACAAGGTTACGGCAAGGTCGGCTTTTATTTGAGCGAGTTCTGCATTCAGAGATTCGATTTTCAGCGCTTCCTCGCTTTTATAACTATTAAAAACCGGGGCAAAGGTAACGGCCAGCAATCCGGTCATGATCACCAGCGTAGCCAATGCTTTATTGGCTTTCTCCATTGGCTCGACTGATATTCCGGACGGCACTTTCTTTGAAAAATAAAATAATGCTGCCGCGGCTATAAACAACAAGCCGACGCCTATATACATCAATATGACTTTGTCCAGTTCCAGGTTTTTTATCTGATCGTCTGTCACTGCGGCAGTGGTGCCGAATAGTGCAAAGGCGACAATCAGCGGACCAATGGTTGTCCCAAATGAGTTGATTCCGCCGCCAAGATTTACGCGGCTTGTTCCGGTTTTAGGATCACCCAGTAAAACTGCAAACGGGTTTGCCGCGGTTTGCTGAAGGGAGAATCCGAGTGCGACTATGAATAATCCGACCAACATCCCGGTGTAGACATTGGCTTCGACGGCGATAATCATCGCTCCCGCGCCCAGGGCCGAAAACAACAATCCGTAAACAATGCTCTTTTTATAACCCCACTTCCCTACCAGGTCTTTTCCGTTGAGCGCACCAAAAGCGAATAACAACAATGCGCCCAGATAATAGGCGGTGTAAAATGCGAAGTCGATTAATTGTGACTGAAACTGATCCAGCGAGAAGTAACTTTTGCAGAAGGGAATAAAAATACTGTTGCCTGCGGCGATAAACCCCCAAAAAAAGAAGACGGATATAAGCGTGTAAAGCGCAGGGTAGTTGGTTTTGGTGTGGTCGGTCATGTTGCGAATGAGTTTATTTCAATTAATAAATATACTCGTATATCACATTCGGAAAATGGCCGCCATCGGAACTTATTAACGAAAAGTCAACAACGATTAAGATTGGATAAAAAAATGCCCCGTTGGTGAGGCATTGATCTATTTTCCGTCGGCGTATGCCTGGAGATAGCTGAACCTTTGTGTCAGCTGGCCGTTCGCGGTAATTTTAGCCCGCTGCAGGACGCCATCCTTATCACCGTTGTAAAAGGCGGGAATCACATGTTTCAGGAATGTCTCTCCGAAACCTTCACTGGCATCTTTGGGGAGTTCGCACGGTAAATTGTCGACCGACATCACTACGATTGCAGCCGGATGAAACATATCGACTTCTTTGTGCTGCGATGGCAGGTATCCAAAGAAAGGCTCGGCAATGGTCGAAGCGCGCAGCGTACTGGCGATCGGTCCGTCTACATCACATGAAATATCGGCGACTACTTTGATTTTGTTTTTATTGGAATTCAGCATCTCGCGGGTTAAAATCGCAGGCGCACCGTTACCGTAGAAATGTCCGGCCATGAAAATATCGGCAACTTGGGTGAAACGCTCAAAATCGGATGTGTATTCCTGGGGGTTTTCATAAAAATCTTTCTTGTCAGATGTTGCGCCGTCATTGCGTTTATTGTAATCCAACACGTCGATTTGTGCATATACCGGCTCGTCGTATGACTTCGTCAGGAAATTTTCGGTGCTGACTTTTTTAATACGCATCGCGTCAAGGATTTCGGCTGCGCCGTTGCCTACCTTTCCATGACCGGTAAGTACGATTTTAATAGGCGGCAGTGTTATGCGTCTAAGTCGCTCGATCAGTGCGTCTCGCCCGGGCAAAGTTGAGGCAGGCGGTAAATTAAACAGCTCGAATTTATTCCCGAATGCCCGAAAACCGTTATAGGCGCCCACTATTCCGGCATATCGGCCAAAACCAATTAGTCGGCGGTTGGACGCATCGACAATGGTTTCGTGATCGAATAATTCGATGTTTTTATCCAAAATAGCACGAAGCAATTTCTGGTTATACGGTTGCTTTTTGATCGTATGTGAAAAGAAGAAATACTTTTTATTAGGTATCAGCGCTTCCACCGGAACCTCTTTTACGCCGATGAGCACATCGCAATGCGACACATCGTCGGTAACGGTGAAACCCGCGTCAGTATAAGACTCATCGGGGAAAACCCTTATGTCTGAACTTTCTACAAATATTTCGGCCTGGGGAAATTGATGTTTTACATTTTGAAGTTCCCGCGGACTAAATACGACGCGGCGGTCCGGCGGACTTTTTCTTTCTTTAATAATTCCGAATTTCATTTTGTTGCTTGGTTTAAACGAAGTCCAAAAGTACCATTTAACGCTGCGACCTCAAAATATAACCGTCAAAAATGCGTTTATGGTTCGGGTTATCCACACAACGATGTTAAAAACCCGCTACGAATGTTGTCTGCGTAGGCACCTGCATCGGTTATATTTGCATTTAAAGATTTTTTGATGACTTTACGTTTGCCTGTTTTTCTATATGCCGTCCTCCTGCTGTTTTTTGCATCTTGTTCAAAAAAAGAAAAGAAAGTTGCCTTCACACCCGCTGTTAAAGATACTTTGGTGCGTATGCGTCCGTTCAAACCCGCGCCAAACGGGACAACCCAAGAATACATAGCTGAAAAACACGCCGCTATCGACAAATTCGTAAATAAAGTCTGGCGAAACAATAGCGACAACCTAAGTTTTATGGTTGTAAAGGATGGAAAAATCCTATATGAGAAATACCAGGGTGTCGCCGATAAAAAGCGAAATATTGCCATGGCTGCCGATACGCCGTTGCACATCGCATCTGTAGGCAAAGTTTTGACTGCGACGGCGATTTTGGAATTGGTCGATGCAGGAAAAATCGAACTCGATCAAAAGGTAAATACCATTTTGACCAACTTCCCTTATCCTGAAATAACTGTCAAGACATTACTCAACCACCGCAGCGGTTTGCAGAATTACGCTTACTTCACCGATCAGTCGCATATTTGGGACAAAAGCAAAGTGCTTACGAATCAGGATGTACTGGATTTATATATAGAGCACAACCTTGCGTTAAACTTTGAAACCGACCGGAAGTTTACATACTGCAATACCAACTATGTGATGTTGGCGCTAATTATCGAAAAAATTACCGGTCTGACTTATCCTCAGGCGATGCAGGAAATGATTTTTACGCCGTTGGGAATGAACGATACGTATGTGTTTGAGTTTGACAAGCACCATCAAACGGCAATTCCGTCGTATGCCGGCAATCGGGAGATTCCATTTGATTTCCTTGACGGGACGTACGGCGACAAAAACATATACTCCACTCCGCGGGACCTGATGAAATTTGATATGGCGCGCTATTCGCCCAATCATTTGAACCCCAAGTTAAAGAAGAAGGTGTATGTGGGTTACAGCTACGAACACAAAGGCGAAAAGAACTACGGCCTGGGTATCCGGATCATCGAATGGGTCACCGGCCAGCATTTCTATTTCCACAATGGATGGTGGCACGGCAATACAGCGTCGTATGTGAACTTGCGCAAGGAACAAGTGATGATCATCGCACTGACGAACAAGTACAGTACCAAGCCTTACAAGGTGCGATTGCTTGCGACGTTATTTGGCGATTATCCGTTTGATTTGGGGAAGGATGATGTTTTTAATTAGGGGTGAGGAGTTAGGAGTTAGGGGTTCAGATTTAGCTTCGCTCCGTTCGGCTGCGCCTCGGGTCAGATTTTAGAATGGCAATTTGGCA
>JADMKR010000157.1:1754-3506 GCA_015478765.1 Flavobacterium sp. | reverse complement strand
TATACCCTATACCCTATACCCTATACCCTACACCCTATACCCTATACCCTATACCTTATACCCTGCACCCTGTACCCTGAACCCGCCCCCATTTTAACATTTCGATATCATTACCCCCTATTTAATTGCTTTATCTTTAATGGATTAACCATTTAATACCTGATGTATGAAAAATGTATATTTATTACTATTAGCCACAGCTTCGTTTCTTACTGCAAATGCACAGAGCGAGTGGCATGCCGATCCGATGCACTCTAAACTGGGTTTCGGGATTACGCATTTGGGAATTTCGACCGTTGACGGTCATTTTAAGAACTTTTCCGTCACAGCTACTACAAAGGCAGCCGACTTCAGTGATGCGGTTTTTGAACTTTCCGCAGAAACTACGTCGATTGATACTGACGTTGAACCACGTGACAAGCATTTGCGCAGTGCCGACTTTTTCGATGTTGAAAAGTTTCCTAAAATGACATTTAAAAGCACAGCGATCAAAAAAACGGGCACCGATAAATATCAACTGACCGGGCTGTTAACGCTGCACGGAGTTTCGAAATCGGTTACCCTTGAATTGTGGTATCGCGGCACGGTTGTAAATCCGCAATCGAAAGCCACTACAGCAGGCATTCAGGTCACTGGAGTCATCAAGCGTTCGGACTTTAATGTCGGACCCGGGTTCGCACCACCGATGCTGAGTGATGAAGTTTGGATTAAGGCGGATTGCGAGTTGGTTAAGAAGTAGCAAGTCAGAGGTTGAATCTGGGTTTTGGCGCGCATTCTCATTGGGCATGCGTGAAGGATAGAAGCGTAAATCCTTTTTTCGCAGCGATAGCAAGAAAAAAGATTGCAGCGAATAGCCTGACGGCGCGCGGGGATATGATTACAGTCGGAGATTCAAATGCGCCGGCACGCCAACGATTAATTCAGAAGTCCACATTCAGATTTTTGGAATATGGATATGGAAATTAACAAATAGCTAATCGATGCTACCAACTTCAATGTGTACCCGGTTTAATCTTAAAAACTTTTAACTTTAGCTTCGCTCCGTTCGCCTTCGGCTGGGGTCAAACTTTAAACTTTCCAACTTTAAACTTATCCCTATCTTTGCGGCCTGCTTTTTGCAATGAGGGCAGTACTTCATGGGGTCGACTGGTTTTGACAGCAAGTCGAATTGAGGAGTAAGCACGTCGAGAATCGGAATCAATTCTCGTTAATCCCAAGGTTCCAACACTTTTACACGGCGAAAATAACTACGCTCTAGCTGCATAATCTGAATTATAGTAAGATTGCGCCACGTCCCTACCAGGTAGGGAGGCTGGATTCTCCCGGAAAGCCTTGGTTTATGGCGGTCCATCAGGGGGAACCGTAAAAATAGACCTATAACCGGTAAGGCTTCGAGGCTGGTTAGACACTAAAGAAGCTAAGTGTGTTGTGGCCGTTCCCGGCCTTGCATCACATCGAAAATCCAATCGGGAAATAAACGTGTAGAAAGCTTTTTAGTTGCTTGTTTGGACCCGGGTTCGATTCCCGGCGATTCCACCAGGGGACAATTCAATATTTTGATTGAATTGTCCCTTTTTTATTTCGTCTAACATCTTTGCAACGAGATATCGTGACTGGAAGATGTGTTGCTTTTATAGGAAAAAGGTAATCTTCTAAATGCCTCTACCAAATAATCCAGTCATGCTCCAGATTTTCTTGCCGCGAAGTTGGCCTTTGATTACCGCCTGTCTCCGCAGTTACTTTTGAATAAAC
>JADMKR010000157.1:0-1744 GCA_015478765.1 Flavobacterium sp. | reverse complement strand
AAAATAAACCATAAAACAGCATGTTTCGGGTGGGCAATTAGGTGGGCAGACTTTTTTTTCACTTTCTGCCCACCAGAAACGCCGGAAAGCCCCGCAAAATAAGGCAGTCCAGAAAATGAACATCTTGACAAAAGGTCATCTTATAGGTACATTATTAATCTAAAAAGGTGACCAATGAGAGACCAAAATTTAGCGCTTATATTTTTTCTGAAAAATAATAGGCCCGGCAAGAATGGCGAACTTCCAATTTACTTCCGCATTACCATTGGCGGTAAACGCATCGAAACAAGCACATCAAAATATGTACTGGCTGAGAATTGGGATAGCAAAAAAGGCAGAATCAAGATCAAGACCACAGAAGCCTGTTCGATAAATGGCTACCTCGACACCCTGCGCGCCAAGGTTTTTGAAACCGAAAGTTTGCTAATCCGAAAGCAGATTCCGGTGAATATGGAAAACTATCGCGACTACTTTTATGGTAAAGCTGAAACGCCTGCCATGATCCTCGAGGTATTTACAGAGCACAACATCCGCATGCAAATGCTCATCGGCAAAGAGTTCACCAAGGCCACTCTTAAAAAGTACAAGACCACTTTCAAACACGTCCAGGACTTTATTAAACACAAATACAAGAAAAAAGACCTGCCGGTGACAAATATCAACATCAAGTTTCTGAACGATCTTGATTTTCATATCCGCACGGTAAAAAATTGCAACAACAATTCTTCTGTCAAGTACGTTCGCAACTTCGGAAAGATTGTCAGGTGGTGTTACTCCAACGATCTTATTGAGAAAGATCCGTTTGTTCATTACAAGGCAAAATTTCATGAAGTAGTTATCGAACCCTTGGACCAGGCAGAATTGCAGCGCATAAAAGAGGTGGAACCAGCAACCGAACGATTAATGCTCGTTCGTGATCTATATCTGTTCAGCTGCTACACCGGACTGGCATATGTCGACCTGGAGAAATTGACCCCGGACAACATCTCCATCGGCATCGATGGCCGCAGGTGGATTTTTACGCACCGTCAAAAGACTGAAGTACCTTCAAACATTCCGTTGCTTCCCGTAGCGGAACAGATTCTAGAGAAATACAGCGATCATCCCAAGAGCTTGCAAGCGGGTAAATTGTTGCCTGTTCTTAGCAATCAGAAATTGAACACCTACCTGAAAGAGTTGGCCGACATCTGCCGTATTAAAAAGCATATCACTTTCCATACCGCGCGCCATACCTTTGCAACTACTGTAACGCTGGCTAACGGGGTGCCGATGGAAAGCGTTAGTAAGATGCTCGGTCATAGAAGCATTCGCACCACGCAGCACTATGCCAAGATCGTCGATCAAAAGGTTGGTCAGGATATGGAGCGACTGCGTCAGCAGTTGGATGCGGCCACCGCCAAAAAACAGTTGAGTAGTAGTTGACACTTTTGAATAAAAGTTTAACGGCATTTACAGAAATTCTGCACATAATATTTGAAGGCAACAAATATTTTAACTGCCTTGATTTTTATTTGGTTGTGCATGAATAGTAAATACCTGCTCGAATGCTATGATACCGTCATTCGAGAATCTAAAGGAGAAAAGTCGACTGCCGACTTGATTAACGAAATCCAATCCTGTAGTACTGTTAGCCACTATATCCACAGGATCACATTTGAAATCAAAAGGAAACGACGCACATATACGCTCCACAGCCGCTGCCACAATCTCCATCCGCATGCTCCTTTGTTTGAAAACCCAATTG
>JADMKR010000156.1 GCA_015478765.1 Flavobacterium sp. | reverse complement strand
CCCAATCACTTACTTATAGCTTTACAACTACGGTAGCTTATGCAAATCAAACCGTAGATGTTTGTGAGCTGGTGGGAGGATCCGATTTTGCAAAGGGAACTTATTTCGTCAATATTTTCGATAAAGGAACATTGGTTTCGAAAACCAGTTTTGACCTTCGATAAATATTAATTATCCAAAAAAATGAAAGCTCACTTAGGTGGGCTTTTTTTATATTTCACGACCCCCGATTATCACCGTATCCAAAAGATTACTTCCAAATGAGTAGGGAAGTTGATAATAAGACGAAAGTGGTTTTGTGATTATCAGATTAGCTTTTTTTCCAACGGTGATACTGCCATGCGTATCGGCTATTCCCATTGCATACGCGCCGTTTAAAGTTGCAGCATTTATTGCTTCCTCCGGTGTCATCTTCATCTTGATGCAAGCAGTGGCAACAACTAAATTCATATTTCCCGATGGCGTCGAACCCGGATTGAAATCGGTTGCTATTGCCAGTGGCAAACCTGCATTGATAATTTCGCGCGCGGGTGTGTAGGGAATGCTCAGAAAGAAAGAACAGCTGGGCAGGGCAACCGGCATAGTATCGGAACCTTGCAAGACGGTAATATCTTCCGGTGTCATCACTTCCAAATGATCAATTGAAAGTGCTTTATGCCGAACTGCCGATGCGACTCCGCCAATCGAATTAAATTGGTTGACATGAATTTTAGATTGTAATCCAAAACTTTTGCCGGCTTCCATTATTCTCTCGGTTTGCTCAACCGAAAAATATCCTTTCTCACAGAAGACATCAATGTAATCTGCTAATTTTTCATTGGCTATTTTCGGTAACATTTCATCAATCATTAAATCGATATAGCCATTGTGGTCATCGCGAAATGTGGTCGGAAAGGCGTGCGGTCCCAAAAACGTGGCTTTGATTGCAACGGGATAGTTTTTAGCGAGCCTTTTAATGACACGCAACATTTTCAGTTCCCCATCCACCGTGAGCCCGTATCCAGATTTGATCTCGACCGCTCCGGTACCCAGACGCATCACTTCTTCGAGACGGATTCGGGATTGCTGATAAATATCTTCTTCGGATGTTTCATTCAATTTCGCAGCCGAATTCAGAATTCCGCCGCCGCGTTGTGCAATCTGCTCGTAGGTCAGGCCGTTGATGCGGTCAACAAATTCCTGTTCGCGATTTCCTGCATAAACAATATGCGTATGGCTGTCGCACCATGTTGGCAATACTATTTTACCGGTTGCGTCTATGGTTGTTTGCACATCGGGGGGGCAATTCGACATCGGACCAAAATCGGCGATCAAATCGTCTTCTATCAGCAGATATGCATTTTCGATCGAAGGAAGTTCAGCCATTTCAGAACCTGAAATTTTCTGGATGCCTGCCGGCCGGATTTGTAATAATTCTTTTATATTTTTCAGAAGAGTGGTCATTGCTTTTTTTTGTAAAATTAAAGTGGAAATTCAAAAAGTCCTATCTTTATCTGAAATTATTCCCTTGAGAAGAATCAGGTACAAGAAAGTCAGGAAAGTGCAGCCCAATACTTTCGAATATACCGGCGTTCACAGCGCCGACAAAGTTGAAATGCAACTTTTCGAATATAACGAAGCTGCATATCGCGAATTTACCGACATCCGTCCCGGCGATATTGAGTCGATTATCGACAATTACCCTTCCGATAAGATTCTGTGGTTTAACATTCATGGTCTTCACGACACCGAAATGATCCGCCAACTCGGCGAGATCCTCAATGTTGAAAATTACATCATAGGAGAAATCCTCAATACATCCAGACGCAGCAGGGTTGAAGAACTGGAAGACGTCGTTTTCTTTAGTGTAAAATCGATATTGAACGAATCCGATAGCGAGATTGTACGGGTTGAACAGATCAGTTTCTTGCTTAAAGGCAATCTCCTGGTTTCCTTTCAGGAAAAGAAGAGCGACTTTTATGCACACATTCGCGAACGTATTCGTACCAATTCAGGAACAGTCAGAAAGCGGGGCAGTGATTACCTGATGTATCTCATGCTGGAGGCCACGATGGAGAATTTCTTTATAAGCATCGAGAATGTTGAAGCGCGAATTGAAAAGCTGATCATAAAAGCTAAATCCAATGACGCCCCGGAAGTTCTTGAAGAAATAGAAAAATCGCGCGAAGAGTTGCATTTTTTGAAGCGATGCATAATTCCGTTACGCGACGCCTTGTACGCTTTAAAAAGTTCGCAGATGATCTCAATCCAGTCATCGGGCGCGGTGATGATAGTTTACTTTACGAGACTGCATCAAAAAAGCCTGGAACTTTTGGATCAGATTGACTATGACCTAAATTCGCTGGAGAGTACGTCAAACGTCTTTTTTTCGGTTCAAAATCAGCGAATGAACCAAATCATGAAAACACTTACCATCTTCTCGGTCATCTTTATGCCATTGACATTCATTGTAGGTGTTTACGGAATGAACTTCGAAAATATACCCGAATTTCGCTCGGCCAACGGCTATTATTATGTACTGACAGCCATGTCGATAACAGCGATCGGGATGATAATTTATTTCAAAAATAAAAAATGGTTCTAATTGTCTTCCAACGGATTATAATTGTCAATCCAATCTGATGATTTAATTGCTGAAACTTTATTTTCACTGTTCATCGTAACGCGAAGCTCTTTATTGGCAATCGGTTTTTCATAATGCGCCCGGTACCGATAAATATAACTGTCGCTGTCTGTAAAATGAATTACTTCTACCAAATCGAGTTTTTTGAAATCGCCATATTTTAAACGAAACTTATGACAAGTGCGGGTTAGACGCGCCTGCGTTGTGTTTTGAATTACCGATGCCGTAGCCTCCGATTCTGAGAAAGGTTTGAATCGGGAAGTGTTGCAGGTCATCAAAACTCTGGTGCCAAGTTCGTACGCTTTTTTACTTTGAGCCGCATCGGCAGCCGATGGTTTTAGCATTACGAAGGCAGGTTTCTCGGGTTTTTCTTCAGTGCGTGAAGTGGCCGCCGATTTTGATTTGCACGAATAAATGAAAATAGTTAAAACGATTAGGGCTAGAATTTTTCTCATGTGGATTGTATTTTTAGTAATAAGTTCGGATCCGGACAGTTGGACAGATAAAATTCACGTTCAGATGTACTGCAAACACCGGGATAATCACCCGAATGATTGCCAATGTCACCGATTATCTGAAAGTGCAGGTGCGGCGGATAATCACCGTTGACTGCTTCATTTCCCAAGCGTCCTATGACGTCTCCCTGCCGGAACGTTTGCCCAACCGATAAGCTCGGTAAGCATTCCATATCGAGGTGACCATAAAGTGTATAAAACGTAAGATTTTCAATTTTATGTTGCAGAATAACGGTCGGCCCGTAATTTCCCTGTCCGCCATTGAATTTGAAACTGTGGACCTCGCCGTCTAATGCGGCCAGAATCGAGGTTCCTGCCGGTGCCCATAGGTCCATGCCAATGTGGATGTTGCGCTCGTCATGGTCGTTGTCGTTGAAAATGGTGCTGCGGCGGTAAATTCCGCGTCGTTCATTATAACCGCCGTAACCGATGTTGGCGTTATTATTTTCCAAAAAGTCATCGATGTAATGCCCCAGTTTTGAGCAATCGGAACTGATCTCCGGCGTCAGATTACCATTGGCAACCGACAAATCCAACGGCGCATATCGGGCATTGGAAACCTGCAGCACACTTACCCGCTTTTGTTTATGTAATATATCAATCAACGATGCCATATTCCTGGTCTACAATTTCCTGGTTAATCATTGCCGCAGCCTTGGTGCCGGCGGCCATGGCGGCAGTCAAACTTCGCATTGCCGACATGTTGTCACCGGCGGCATACAGTCCGCTGATTTTTGTCCGATGATGATCGTCGACGACAATAAACTCGTGACTGTCGAATTCGCACCCCAATTTTTTCGGGATATCGGTTGCCTGCGTAACGCCAACACGCGCATAAACAGCATCCAAAGCTTCTTCGGTGTCGTCGATAAAAATAACTTTAGACAAAACGCCGTCCTGATGAACCATTTCTTTCACTTCCTTGGTAATCACACGTGTTCCTTTGTCGTGCAATTCCTGAAGCTGCTCTTTGGTAAAATCTTCATTGCCATTTGTAAGTATGTGTATCGCCGCCGACCATTGCCGGATTAATTGCGCCATCTTCACACCTGCATCACCGTGAGCCAGGACACCGATCTTTTTATTGGCGATTTCATAGCCGTGACAGTAGGGGCAATGTACGGCCGAAATTCCCCAGCATTCCTTGAAGCCTTTCACATCGGGAAGAATATCGATTACTCCGGTGGCTAGCAAAATTTTATTGGCGTGGAATTTTTCTCCTTTGGAGACAGATACCGTGAAATGATTATCTTTTCCAACAACTTTGTCTGCGCGATCCTTGAGAAAACTAATTGAAGGATAGCATCGCACTTGCTCGCGCATTTTATCAGATATGAATTTCGGACTTTCGCCGTCAAAGCCGGGTAAGTTGTGTGCATTAGGTGCGAAGCGATTACACGGCGTGCCGTCATCGATTATCAACACTTTTCGCAATGACCTGCCAAGTGTCATGGCTGCCGATAAACCTGCATAGCTCCCACCAATAATTATTACTTCATAATGCGAATCGGGTGTGGGAGCCATTGTTTTGTTTTAGGTATTTAAAGATATTTGATTTCGGTTCATTAAAAAACAGCACGCCCCGATTTAATATCAATTTAACACCTGCAAACCAGACATAAAAAAGCCGGCAAAGGCCGGCTATTATTTATTTTTTAATTTCAATGGCAGCGCCACCATCTTTGACTTCCACTTTAGTCTTATTCTTTCCGTCTTTGGTATCTAGTGATACACCGTCAGAATTCACCTGAATCGAAGTACCGTCTTGGTTTTCGGGAGCAGGAACCGGCGGAGGTGGTGGAGGTGGAGGTGGTGCAACTTCTTGCTGAGTTACAGGTTCCGGCGTTGCAGGTGCCGGATCAACCTCTTTATCTTTACACGATATTAAAACCGTCATGGCAAGTGCGCCAGTAAATAAAATCACTTTTTTCATCAGGAAGCTTTTTTTGGTTAGAACGACAATATACACTTTTATTTATTAACAATACCGCAGTTAGTATAATCCCGGAAATTTAGCAGGATTGACTTCACTCATGATCGCATACACTTTCTCGAATATATCTTCCGTAGATGGCTTCGAGAAATAATCACCATCGGTTCCATAAGATGGACGATGTGCCTTGGCTGTCAGGGTTTGCGGCTTGCTGTCCAAAAATTGATAACCATCCTGGTGGTCAATTATTTGCTGCAAAATATACGCAGATGCGCCTCCTGGAACGTCTTCATCCACCACTAGTAATCGGTTTGTTTTCTGCAAACTTTTTACAATGTCGTGGTTTATATCAAACGGCAATAGTGATTGAATGTCAATGATTTCGCAGTCGATTCCGATTTCTATTAATTCCTTGGCCGCCTGTTGAACCAGCCGTAAAGTAGATCCGTATGAAACAACGGTTATATCGGAACCCTCTTTTATAGTTTCCACAACTCCGATCGGCGTTTTGAATTCGCCAAGGTTAGTAGGCATCTTCTCTTTAAGTCGGTAGCCATTTAAGCATTCAACGACCAATGCAGGTTCGTCAGTTGTGAGTAGCGTATTGTAAAACCCGGCTGCTTTGGTCATATTTCGTGGTACAAGCACATGGATTCCACGTACTGCATTAACGATCATGCCCATTGGCGATCCGGAGTGCCATATTCCTTCGAGGCGATGTCCGCGTGTTCTTATTATCAGTGGCGCTTTCTGCCGACCGCGTGTCCTGTATTGTAACGTTGCCAGATCATCGCTCATTATTTGTAGGGCGTAAAGCAAATAATCGAGATATTGGATTTCGGCAATAGGTCTAAGTCCACGCATTGCCATGCCAATTCCCTGACCCAAAATAGTAGCTTCGCGTATACCAACATCGGCAACTCTCAATTCACCGTATTTTTCCTGCATTCCTTCAAGTCCCTGATTTACATCACCAATATTTCCGGCATCTTCACCAAAAATCAGCGCTTCCGGATACTTGGCGAATATAGCGTCGAAATTGTCACGGATGACCAAACGCGCATCGGCCTCTTCATCGTCATCTGAATATGTTGGCAGAACCTCTTTTGCTGAATGAATGTTATTTTCCGATTCTGAAAAAAGATGCGAACTAAATTTCGGCTGGATTTTTTCCGTATAATCTGTAATCCACTTTGCAAGTGTTCCCTGTGTATTTTCGCCAGTCAGCATTCGAAGAACTTTCCTTGCGGTGACCAGTAATTCCTTCCGACCGGGTTCCTTGACCGATCGCAGATCAGAAACAAGTTTTTGGATAAAAACACGGTTGCTGCTGTCGGTCGCTATTTTGTCCAGAAGTGATAGAAGCTCGGTTTGTTCATGTTTTACAGGTTCGGTGTATGCAGTCCAGGCAGCTTTTTTGGCTTCCAATACCGTTTTCTTAGCGTCGCTGTCGATTTCGTCAAGTTCCTCCTGCGATGCGAGTCCGGCTTCCATTAGCCAGTTGCGCATTTGCTTCAAACAATCGAAATCACCTTCCCATTCAAGTCGCTCGGCATTTTTATATCGTTCGTGCGAACCCGAGGTGGAGTGGCCTTGCGGCTGCGTCAGTCCGACAACATGTATCAAAACAGGAACATGCTCTTCGCGTGCGATTTTGGCCGCTCTTTCATAGGTTGCGACCAATTCCGGGTAATCCCAACCGCTCACACGTATAATCTCAAAACCTTTGTTGGTTTCGTCTCTTTGAAAACCTTTCAGGATTTCGGATATATTCTCTTTGGTAGTTTGATGTTTCGCATGTACCGATATGCCATACTCATCATCCCATACACTCATGACCATCGGGACCTGCAACACGCCGGCTGCGTTTATGGTCTCGAAAAACAATCCTTCGGATGTACT
The DNA here is from genome assembly GCA_015478765.1 of Flavobacterium sp. Classification (GTDB taxonomy): domain Bacteria; phylum Bacteroidota; class Bacteroidia; order Flavobacteriales; family Flavobacteriaceae; genus Flavobacterium. The sequence continues at coordinate 13,565 of JADMKR010000156.1, read as the reverse complement.
GGCATTGCCGATAGTCCCCCACGCAATTTCATTTCCGTAGATTGAAAAATTGGTGGAATTTGCAATACTCGGAACATTTCTGTAAATTTTGGAAGCCTGTGCCAATCCAAGTAATCGTGGCATTTGACCTCCTGTTGGTGAAATATCGGAACTGGAATTTTTTTGTACAGTAAGATTTCGCCATGAACCATCGGCATTCAGACTATGGGTTGCGAAATGGCCGCCCATTTGCCGGCCGGCCGACATGGGATCGTGTTCCAAATCGGTGTGTCCGTAAAGTCCGGCGAAAAATTGTTGGGGTGTAAGCTGGCCAATAGCCATCATAAAAGTCTGATCACGATAGTAACCCGAGCGAAAATCACCATTTCTAAAAGCTTTTGCCATGGCAAGCTGCGGCACTTCTTTTCCGTCGCCAAAAATTCCGAACTTAGCCTTACCTGTTAAAACTTCACGCCGACCTAAAAGGCTGCATTCACGGCTGATTGTAGCTAAATTGTAGTCGTGCAGGACTTCTTTTTTAAAATCTTCGAATGATAACGCTTGGGTGGATTCGGCTTGAGTCATATTGGTTGATATATCGGAAAACAAATTTAAGCAAATTCAACGCACTATTCCTAATCGAATGCGAAAAATAGAATTCGATAAAACTCAGCATTTCTACTTTTATAGCAGAGAAAGATACACATAATCACGTCTAATAAATGTTTTGCTGATAATTCCGCAATTAAAATCAGGTTAGGGGATGATTAAAACCATTTGCGGGTAAACAAATTTATAAGGGTTTTTGGATCCAATGCTACTATAAAACGAATTCGTTGCTCATAATTTGGCTGGCCGATCTCCCAACCATTGGACGAATAAACAGGAAAGTAAAGCTCGAGATAATCGGGAACCAGGTTCAAACGGATGCCGCTATCATATAGAAATTCGGCCTGATGGCCTTTATTCTTCAAAAATCCCGCATCGCCGTAAACTTCGATCCAGTTCCAAATACTATAACCCGCGTTCACCGTGGTAATCCATTGATTTGCATACGGAACGTTTAATTTCGACTTAAAACCTCCTTCGGATAAAATCAACTGCTGGCTGAACAGGCCCGAACCTTCCGAACGACCGTAATAATTATAATCGAATAAGTAATCGGTGGGCCGATCGAGCGCGAAGCTGAAAAAGTCGCCCTCGGTTTTGTTATAAAGGAACGCACCGGCATACATGCGCAAACTTAACTGTCGGTTGTCTTCAAAAAGTTGGCGAAATTCAATCTCACTTGCGGCTTTGCCAAATTTGCCTGCAATCTGTAAATCGGCCATGAAGTTTACGTGGTGTACCACCTCTGTCCGGGTATTGAAGTATCGGGCGTTAAAAACGGAATAATTAACCGTTTCTTCGTTGTTTCCGACATCAAAAATTGTCGGGTCCCGATGAACAATCACCTCGCGAAGCATTATTGTCTGCTTTCGGTTATCCCTGAAGTTGGGCTCGCGGAAGCGGAATGTGAGCGAAGGAGTAAGTTTTGTATAAGCGGCATCGGGAGCGTAATGGAAGTAAGAACCGCCCACGCCGTATCGGATGTTGTACAATGCACCATCACGCAGGTTTTGGTTAAAACTGACGCCAAAATTTCCGATTAGCATCTTCTGATTTGACGAATACATCGGATTGACATCAAAAGTGATCGGTTTATCGAGGATGGTTTTGTTGTGAAACCGCAGCCCGAGCGACAGGCCGTCGTACAGATTGTACATAAATGTCGGCACGTACAATATCTGATTGTAATACGGATCTTCGAGATCCTTCATAAATGTGAACTTAATCGGGCGGTTGGTGATCGATCCGCTCAACGAGCGCCAATTGTTGCGCAGGTTGTATTCGGGAACTTGATTTTCATAGTTCAGCACAATCTTTTCGGCGTTACGTCGGGCCACCGAGGTAATGCTGTCATCCTGTGAAACATCCAGCCATTCTTTAAAGACTATCTGATCGTCTTTGATTCCGTACACAGGCATTGGAACCGGTATTCCCGTTCGATTGTTGATCGTAAATTTTACGCTGTCGCTCGCAACCGTAACCTCATCAAACTTGTAATCTATCAACTGTCGCGAATCGATTATGGTATTGAAAAACCAGTCTATATTTTTAGGAGTTTCCGACTGCAGCAGAAATTCGAAATCACTTCGGTCGCTTTTTTGGCTAACCGATCTGGTATAAAACCGGTTGATTGCATCGTTCACGGTGTTGTCACCTAAATAGGAATCCAGATACCGAAAACTGAGGCCGGACCGGTATTTGCCGGCAATCTGCTCGTTGAATTTGATCAGTCGGTCCTTGGGAGCGCCAATGGGCTGGTCGAGATTCTTCCGCGCCATCAGCATATAAAAATAACTGTACTGTTCGTTGAAATCCAGGTTGACTAGATTAAATCCTTTCAGCAACCGCCAGTTGGCGACAACGCCCATCATTTTGCTGTCTGGATGAAATTCCTCGATGTATTTCATCATCATATAAACCTGAATACCGTCAAAAATCCAGTTGTCTTTTCGGGCATCCAGTTGCATACTGGTTTTCAGGAAATTGTTGAGATAGGTTTTCAAGAACTTGATCTCATACAGGAACTCATCCGAAAACGGACTGATGAATGAAGGCAGCTGGTTCAAGCCATAAAAAGGATTCCGGTCGTAATCAGCCTGTGCAACCGTAATTTTCCGGTAGGGATAGTCACCCACATTGCTTTGGACGTATTTCGTAATCCGGTCGATAATCAACGCTTGTTGAATTTCAGTGACTTTATCACTTCGCAACCCGTTGGCAACTTCCACGACTTCATTTTTATACGAATGGAAAGACTTTAAAGGCTCGATGAATAAATGAAAATCTTTGCGGTTTTTGCCGGTGAAATGGTGTTTGGCAATTGTCGCTTCCCGATACGTCTGTGCAATATCGAGATCTGATATTACATGAACTTTCGGGCCAACTTTAATCTCAACATCATAATCCGATTGCGCATTGGCAATATCATCTATATTCAAATTCGAATAGCGCAGAAAGCGGTGATTGTCGTATCGGGCAGGAGTGAGGAACCAATTTTTTAAATAGTATCCGCCATCCTGCTTAAAACCGTACCGCGTAAATCTGTCACTTGGTAATTTTACCGAATAAGTCAGATGCAATTTCACCGCTCTTCCCGGCAGTAACGGCTCCCGCAGCGTAACTTCAACGAGATCGGGCGTGCGCTCCGGCCGGTTCCAGGTTAGAAAATTGTCGTTTCGGTCAATGATTGTCAGATTATTGGTTTGGCCGCGTTCCGATTCATTGGCAAGGTGGAAACTGCGAACAAACTCGTCTGAAAATCTTCGGGCAAGCGGTGTCGATTTTGATGAATAGGCGTGATTCCAGTCGTTTAATACTATTACCGGAATAATGTCGTCCGATTCATTCACAAAAGTAAGTTCCTGCCGGACATTCAAAGTCTTTTGCTCATCGATGAGTTCGACAACCAACTTCGAATGGTGCTGGCCGAAAGAGTTCGCAGCCAATGTCAGGAAAATAAAAGTCAGGAACCGTTTCAATGAATAGGCTGTTTAGTGGAGATTCGTGGCGATGTTGTATTCAGTCAGATGCAAAGCTGGAAAAAGGTTGCTTTAGATATTAAAAAAAGCTGCAATTGCAGCTGATTTTTTTAGAAATTCGGACTAAGATTGTACTTTTTGTAGAAACTGTCAAGCGCCTCTACAACTTCCTCGGCCGTATCTACAAGTTTGATCAGATCAAGATCACCCGGACTAACAGTCGCGTGCTTTTCGACCATGACAACTTTTATCCAGTCCATTAAGCCCGACCAAAATTCGCGGCCCACCAGGATAATAGGGAACTTCGCAATCTTCTTGGTTTGTATCAGCGTGATTGCTTCAAACATTTCGTCCAAAGTCCCAAATCCGCCCGGCATGATCACAAATCCCTGCGAATACTTGACAAACATAACTTTGCGCACAAAGAAATAATCAAAGTTCAGGTTTTTGTCCTTGTCGATATACGGATTAAAATGCTGTTCAAATGGCAGTTCGATATTCAATCCCACCGATGTTCCGCCACCCAGATGCGCACCTTTATTCCCGGCTTCCATAATTCCAGGTCCGCCTCCGGTGATCACGCCATAGCCGGCCTTGCTGATGTTGAATGCTGTTTTTTCGGCCAGCAGGTAAAAAGGATCTTCGGGTTTGGTTCGCGCCGATCCAAAAATCGACACGCACGGCCCAATTCTTCCCATCGATTCATAACCGTTTACAAATTCGGCCATAATCTTAAAAATCGCCCACGAATCATTGGTCCGTATTTCGTTCCAGGTCTTCTGTTTGAGTTTATCCTGGATTATTTTATCTTCGTCATTATCAAAATCTTCTAAACGCATTCTCGTAAATTATAACGTTACTTTTTATTTTTTGAGCAGGATAATTGCTGCTTTAAACATGATTAGTCCCGCTCTCGCCTTTATCTTTTTTTTGCAAAAAAAGGATACCGGCTCCATCGGGGCTAGACATCAAGTCCTGAAATCACATCGGTACGCAGAGCTACACGCTACCATCAGCCAAACCGGGCTAAGGTAATTCTTTTTTCAAAAATTGCGCTGTGTAGCTTTTTTTATTTTTGGCCACCTGCTCCGGTGTTCCTTTGGCCACAACTTCACCGCCGCCTTTCCCGCCTTCGTAGCCAATGTCGATTATATAATCGGCCAGCTTGATCACATCCATATTGTGCTCGATGATCAGGATCGTATTTCCTTTATCGACGAGTTTGTTGATTACATCCATCAAAACCCGAATATCTTCAAAATGGAGTCCGGTCGTTGGTTCGTCGAGTATGTAAAATGTGTTGCCTGTATCTTTTTTAGAAAGTTCGCCGGCCAACTTGATACGCTGCGCTTCACCGCCAGATAATGTCGTGCTCTGTTGGCCAAGGGTGATGTAACCGAGGCCGACGTCCTGGATTGTTTTGACTTTTCGGTAAATTTTTGGGATGTTCTCAAAAAACGGAACCGCCTCATCGACCGTCATATTCAAAACATCCGAAATCGATTTTCCCTTATACCGAATTTCCAATGTTTCGCGGTTGAATCGTTTGCCCTGGCATGTTTCGCATTCGACATAAACATCGGGCAAAAAGTTCATCTCGATCGTGCGCACACCCGAACCTTCGCAGGTCTCACATCGGCCCCCTTTGACGTTAAAGCTGAAACGACCGGCTTTGTAACCGCGAATCATGCTTTCGCTGGTCATTGTGAACAGGTTTCTGATTTCGGTAAAAACTTCGGTATATGTCGCCGGATTCGAGCGCGGTGTACGGCCAATCGGGCTTTGGTCGATATCGATCACTTTGTCGATATGTTCAAGACCTTCGATCTTTTTGTACGGCTGCGGGCGTTTGACTCCGTTGAAATAATGCGCATTCAATATCGGATACAATGTTTCGTTTATCAATGTCGATTTTCCACTTCCCGATACTCCGGTTACGCAAATCAGCTGCGCCAATGGCAATGTGATCGAAACATTTTTTAAGTTATTTCCGGTGGCGCCCGTAAGCGTAAGCGACTTGCCATTGCCTTTCCGGCGTGTTTTCGGAACTTCGATTTTACGTTCGCCATTCAAAAACTGCGCGGTGATCGTATCGCTTGCCAACATTTCCTGTGGCGTCCCGGCGCTGATGATCTCGCCGCCGTATTTTCCCGCACGCGGCCCGATATCAATCACATAATCGGCGCGCTCAATCATGTCTTTGTCGTGTTCTACAACTATAACCGAATTGCCAATGTCACGCAATTGTTCAAGCGATCGTATCAATTTGTCGTTGTCGCGCTGGTGTAAACCAATACTCGGTTCATCGAGGATGTACAAAACACCAACCAGTTGTGAACCTATTTGCGTGGCAAGCCGGATGCGCTGCGCCTCGCCACCGGAAAGCGATTTTGAACTACGGTTCAGCGATAAATAATCGAGTCCGACGTTCATCAAAAACGCCAATCGATCATTAATCTCTTTGATTACTTCAGACGCTATTAATAATTGTTTTTCAGAAAGTTGCGAATTTAAGTTTGCAAACCAGTTCGTTACGTCTGAAATATCCATTCCCGACAAATCGGCGATATTCTTTTCGCTGATCATAAAATACAAAGCTTCCTTTTTCAAGCGCGAACCGTCGCAAACCGGACATTTGACTTCATCCATAAAGTCCTTTGCCCACCGTTTGATCGACGTGGTTCCGGCCTCGTCATATTGATTTTTGATGAAATTCGAGATTCCGTCAAATTCGATTTTATATTCTTTGGTTATTCCGAGTGTTTTTGACTCCACCGCAAATTTCTCGTTGGCACCGTTTAGGATGACATCAAGTGCATCGGGTGGGATTTTGCTGATAGGATCGGTTAATTTGAACTGAAATTTTTCGCCAATGATTTCGAGTTGCTTAAATATCCAGGTCGATTTGTATTCGCCCAATGGCGCAAGTCCGCCTTGTTTAATCGATAATTTCGGATTTGGGATAATTTTTTGCAAGTTGATTTCATTGACAGTTCCCAATCCGTTGCAATTCGGGCAGGCGCCTTTGGGTGAGTTGAACGAGAATAAATTCGGTTCCGGGTTTTGGTAGGAGATTCCGGTCGTTGGGCACATCAAATTCCGACTGAAAAAGCGAACTTCATTAGTATCCTGATCCAATATCATTAAGACATTCTCGCCATGATGCATTGCCGTGTTTATACTTTCAGACAGTCGGCGGTCATTTTCGTCCGATGGCGTGACCTGCATGCGATCGACCACAATCTCGATATCGTGTGTCTTATAGCGGTCGAGTTTCATGCCTGGGGTGATTTCTTTGAGTTCGCCATTTACCCGTACGCGCAAAAATCCCTGCTTTGCAATCTGTTGAAATAATTCGCCATAGTGACCTTTCCTGGCGCGGATTACAGGGGCGAGTATGTTGATTCGTTTATCGGCAAAATCCTGCTTGATGAGCTCCTTAATCTGTTCGTCGCTGTAGCTCACCATTTTCTCGCCCGTGTTGTAGCTGTAAGCATCGGCGGCGCGGGCAAATAATAATCGGAGGAAATCGTAAATTTCGGTAATTGTTCCAACGGTCGAACGCGGACTCTTACTGGTCGTTTTCTGTTCGATTGCGATAACCGGGGAGAGCCCGTCAATTTTGTCAACATCGGGACGTTCGAGTCCGCCAAGAAACTGCCTTGCATATGCCGAAAAAGTCTCTATATATCGGCGTTGGCCTTCGGCATAAATCGTATCGAACGCAAGCGATGACTTACCCGAACCTGAAAGGCCGGTAATGACCACAAGCTGCTCGCGCGGGATAATTACATCAATATTCTTAAGATTGTGAACCCGTGCGCCGAGAACTTCAATCGTATCATCAGTTTTAATCATAAATCTGGATCCGTAAAGGGAGCGCAAAGTTACGATTTTGCATACAATTTTGCGGTACAGGTCAGATAAGAAAATGTTAAACCGGTTACTCAATCACCATCTCCCGGAAGGTGTTGCGATAAGCTTCAAGTACTTCAATCCTAGAGATGAAACCTTTGAATTTTCCATTGGATATTACTGGTAATATTTCACAATCGGTAATTTCGAAAAGTTGCATAATTGTATCAAGACCATCTTCCAGATTTATGACGGCTTTAGCCGGTGAAACCAGTTCTTTCAAGGTGGCAAATTTCAACCGGAAGGAATTGAAGATTATTGGGCGTATGTCGGCCAAATCGACAATTCCTTCGAGATTTCCTTTGTCGTCAAGTACCGCAAAAACTTTCTGGCGCGTACCTGAAAGCAAATTTACCAGACTTTCAATAGAGTCGCTTGCTAACAGTGTTTTATCATCGGTGCGGACCAATTCGAGTACGTCGATGTTCAATAGGATGTTCTTATCCTTATCACTGGTAAACACATCGCCGCTGGTTGCCAGATGCTTGACGTCCATTGAATGCGTTTCGAATTGTTTCGAGACGGCAAAACTTATTGACGATACGATCATCAACGGAACCATAAGGTCATAACCGCCTGTAATTTCACCAATAAGAAAGATTGCGGTCAGCGGCGCATGGAATAATCCGCTGAGGATGCCCGCCATGCCCACCACGGTAAAATTTCCAACGGGCAATTGATGATCGATTCCCGTCATGTTGACCAGTTTTGCCAATATGAATCCCAGGTACGAACCAACAAACAGTGCCGGGGCAAAATTACCACCGTTTCCGCCGCTTCCCAATGTGAGTCCGGTTGCAATCGATTTTACGAACATGGTTATGCCTAAAAATACCAGCAATACCCAGTCGTTGTCGCGGAATTTCTCCAGCAGGGTATTATCGAGTAATATCCGCGGATTATCATTTGCCAATGTTTTGATGCTTTCATAACCTTCGCCAAAAAGCGTAGGCATCAGGAAAATCAGCAGCGCCAAAATCGATGCACCGAACATTGCACCGCGGTAACCTCCTTGCTTAAATCCGTTAAAATAATTTTCAACGCGTTGGAAGTTGCGCGCATGGAAAACCGATGTGAATCCGGCGATGATCCCAAGCAGTACATAAAAAGGCAGATTATGAAAGTCGAATAATTCCTGTTGGCGGAATGATAACAACACGTCCTCATTCAGCATAATAGTCGAAACTACCGCTCCTGTGGCAGCCGAAATCATAATGGGTACAAATGCGGTAATGGCGACATCTGTGAGCACGACTTCGATGGCAAACAGTACTCCGGCGATGGGCGCGTTGAATGCGGCGCCGATTCCTGCCGCAACTCCGCACGCAAGTAAAAGAATCCTGTCTTTTTTTGACAATCGGTATTTCTGGGCAAAATTGGAGCCGATGGCTGCACCTGTAATCGTGATGGGTGATTCCAGACCGGCCGATCCGCCTAATCCAACGGTAAGTGAACTCGTTATAATTTGGGCGTACATTTGCTTTCGGGGCAAGATTCCACCTTTTTTTGCAACGGCATGTAATATGCGCGAACTTCCTTTTTCGAGACGGTTGTTCAAGAAATGCCGGACAACAAAAACCGTCAGTAATATTCCGATAATTGGAAGGATACTGTTTATGTAGGGCAGTTTCGCATAACCGTTTATGTAAGTAGCAAACAGGAATACGTTATGTGCGAAGCTTTTCAACAAGATTACTGCGCCTGCACACGTAACCGAAACGACAATACAGGCAAGATAGATAAAGTGCCGCTCTGAAAGGAGTTTCTTAAATATAAAGAAAACGGTTTCCAACAGTTTGCTGAACCTTCGTAAGAACTTTTTTAAAGTGGAAAACCGGTCGCCTGACATGTGCTGCAGCCTTATTTAAATGATTTGCTAAAATAGGGTTTTTCGAAAAACTCACCACGCTCAAGTGGTTTCTTCACAATTCCTTGATTTTTAAATCGGCGAAAGCCATAACGTCGTCGAAAAAAGTAAAAAATTCCTGTTCGAAAAGTTCGTAGTGCAATCGGAGTTCTGAAACCGAACGACCCATACCCGATTTATTTTTCGTACGCTGGTCCATCTGTAAAAGAATGCGGGAAATCCCGGCTATGGTTCGGTAACTCACCAGCCAGTTGGCCGCGATCATATACGGCATGAGCTGAAGGGTTTTCGAAGTCAGGATTTCGCGGTTAGCCGATAAAGATTGATAAAAATCGTCAACATAGTTCTCCAAAGGTATAGTGCTGTAAAGCGTCCAGTTTTTAGCCAGGAAATGATCGTAGAAAACGTCTACAATCACACCGGCATAATGGTGATAGTTGGCATGAAGCCTTTGCGTGCTTTTTCGAAAAACAGGATGAACATCGGTAAACGAATCGATGTTGCGGTGCAGAAGAACTCCCTTCTGAACCTTGAGCGGCAGTAAAAGATAATCTTTTCCACGGATGCCGTCGGCCATAAAATTGCCGATTTTTATCAGTTCATCGTCACCTGACAGATAGATATGCGCTAGGAAATTCATCTGCCTAAGATAAGTTATATTCAGGAGCATTTTAAGACATTCGGTGCTTTATCGCTACCCAATTATTATATTTGTGCCCGAAAGCAATTTACAACACAATTATTCATGACATTAATAAAATCAATTTCGGGGATCAGAGGAACCATAGGTGGTAAAACAGGCGATAATCTGACGCCGGTGGATGCAGTTAAATTTGCCTCGGCTTATGGAACCTGGCTTCAAAATTATTGCAACAAAAAGGATTTAAAAGTAGTGATAGGGCGTGACGCCAGGATTTCAGGACCGATGATCCATAACTTGGTTGTAAATACTTTAATAGCTTTAGGAATTGACGTAATAGACCTCGGATTGTCGACCACGCCAACGGTGGAAGTAGCGGTGCCGATGGAAAATGCCGATGGGGGAATCATTTTGACCGCTTCGCATAACCCCAAACAGTGGAATGCGTTAAAGCTGTTGAATGAAAAAGGTGAATTCCTGAGTGGCGCCGAAGGATTGAAAATTCTTGAGATTGCTGAAGCCGAAGCATTTGATTTTGCCGATGTGGATAATTTGGGTGAGATACAAATCAACGATTCATACATGGATATTCATATTGACGAAGTGCTCGATTTGCCACTTGTCGATATAGATGCCGTCAAGGCTGCCAAGTTTAAAGTGGTGGTTGACGGCGTGAATTCGTCGGGCGGAATTATTATTCCGCGTCTATTAAAGCTTATGGGAGTTGAAGTGGTGGAATTATACTGCGAGCCAAACGGTCATTTTCCGCATAATCCCGAACCTTTAAAAGAACATTTGACGGATATTTCCGAATTGGTCGTTAAAGAAAAAGCCGATCTTGGAATCGTAGTCGATCCCGATGTGGACCGATTGGCGTTTATCAGCGAAGACGGCGAAATGTTTGGCGAGGAATACACATTGGTCGCCGTAGCCGATTATGTGTTGAGCAGGACGCCTGGCAACACGGTCTCCAACATGTCGTCGTCGCGGGCCTTGCGCGATGTCACCAATAAGCATAACGGAACTTATGAAGCTAGCGCCGTGGGTGAGGTGAACGTGGTTGAGCTGATGAAGAAAAATAATGCAGTAATAGGAGGCGAGGGCAATGGCGGGATTATTTATCCGGAGCTTCATTACGGCCGCGACAGTCTTGTGGGAGTTGCGCTGTTCCTGACGCATTTGGCCTATAAAAAGATGAAGGTTTCCGAACTGAGAGCTTCATATCCCGAATATTATATGAGCAAAAACAAAATCGAGCTTACACCCATGATCGATGTCGATGCCATTCTGCTCGCAATGACTGAAAAATATAGATCGGAAGACTGCAAAACCATCGACGGCGTAAAGATTGATTTTGCCGAAAACTGGGTGCACCTTCGAAAATCGAATACCGAACCCATCATCAGGATCTACACCGAGGCGGCAAGCCAGGCCGAGGCCGATAGTCTCGCACTTCGCGTCATCGACGAAATCAAAGCCATCGCAGGTATATAAAATTGTTACATTAAAGTTTACTACAATGATTTCAGCAGAATATACATTGGATACTGAACTACAGGAATATTTTTCTGAATTTCGAACTAATATCATCGGAATCGATCAGGAATTTGATTCGCCTTTCGGCCGGAAGAAAATCATCTATACCGACTGGACTGCCAGCGGCCGGCTATATCGCCCAATCGAGGAAAAGCTCATCAATGAATTCGGACCATTCGTAGCCAATACCCATACTGAAACGACGGTTTCCGGAACGGCTATGACAATGGCGTATCATAAAGCCCGGAAAATTATCAAATCGCATGTCAACGCCGGTGAAGACGATATTCTGATTACTGATGGCACCGGAATGACTGGGGTTGTAAATAAATTTCAGCGCATTCTCGGATTAAAAATACCTGAAAATCTAAAAGCTTTTACAGAGGTTCCGGAAGCATTGCGGCCGGTGGTGTTTATATCGCACATGGAACATCATTCCAACCAGACCTCATGGCTTGAGACTATTGCCGACGTAGTCGTTATTCCTGCCTGTGAGCAAGGATTGTTTTGTTTAAATAACTTTACGGAATTACTTGAAAAACATAAAGATAGACCTATAAAAATCGCCTCAATTACGTCGTGCTCGAATGTAACCGGAATCGCAACCCCTTATTTTGAGGTGGCGAAAATCATGCATCGGAACAATGGGGTCTGCTTTGTTGATTTTGCCTGTTCGGGGCCGTATGTCGATATCGATATGCATCCGTCCGATCCTGAATCCTATCTCGACGCCGTGTTCTTTTCGCCGCATAAATTCTTAGGCGGACCCGGAACTTCGGGAATTTTGATTTTCAACAAAAAGTTATACCGCAACATGATCCCCGACAATCCGGGCGGCGGAACGGTGAGTTGGACAAATCCCTGGGGAAGGCACAAATATGTTGATAATATCGAAGACCGTGAAGATGGCGGCACGCCGGGTTTTTTGCAGGTTATCAAGACCGCATTGGCCATAAAGCTTAAAGAGAAAATGACTACCGAGAAAATCCTTGGGCGCGAGCATGAGTTGGTCGGCTACATTTTTTCAAAACTGGCATCAATTGAAAACCTGACCATATTGGCCGGACAACACCAGGATCGCCTGGGTGTGATCTCATTTTACATCGACGAACTTCATTTTAACCTGGGCGTTAAATTGCTCAATGACCGTTTTGGCATACAAACGCGCGGAGGCTGTAGCTGCGCGGGAACATACGGTCATTATTTATTGCATGTTGATGAGGAGAAATCCGACTTCCTTACGCGCCAGATATCGCTGGGAGATTTAATTCAGAAGCCCGGTTGGATCCGCATGTCGATACATCCTACTACCACTAACGATGAGATTCGGTACGTGTGTGAGAGCATTGCAGAATTGGCCGATAACCATCAGAAATGGGCGGAAGATTATCAGTATAACAAATCAACCAATGAATTCATTCATCGCAATGCCACCGGATTCGAGCAGAAAATAGTAGAAAATTGGTTTAGCTAGAAGTTTTCGCCGTGTGTTTCCAGCGTTTATGTGTCCACAGATAAAATTCGGGCGCTGTTCGTATTTGGAGTTCGACACGTCGGAGAAATTCGTCGGTTATCTGGTAGTCGGGCACCGATTGGACATCATCAGACAAAAGCTCGAATGTACCTTCATAATAGCCACGCTTTATTTTTACGGTCTTTAAGAAGATTACGTTCATGTCGAACCTTTTTGCCAGCATTTCCGCTCCCGTATGTACCGGCGTCATAATCCCCATAAAATTCCCCCAATGGAACGCCTTGGAAGCTTTGGGAGACTGATCACTTGCAAAACCGTATACACCTAATTTACCGATTGCCTGATTATTTTGTATAGTTGGGATGGTCTCTTTGGTAGTGATCAATTCCGATTTAAAACGGGCGCGAATGCTTTTTACCAGCTTGTCCAGATGTTTATTTGCCAATTTTTTATAGATCGCATAACCGGTGAATGTAATGTGGTGGTTCATCGATACCACCCATTCGTAACTAGCATAATGGGCGCACAACAGGGCAATGCTCTTATGCTTCTTCTCGAGATCAAGAT
>JADMKR010000155.1 GCA_015478765.1 Flavobacterium sp. | reverse complement strand
AATAGCATTGCTGCCAGGGAACGGGTTTTCAGATCGAAACGCTGCTCGAGGTATTCATATGCGGTATAGACTTTAAGCCTTTGATAAATAGGAATGAATGTGATACAGATCACCACCATTGCGATGGGAAGCCCGAAATAGAATTGGACAAAACCCATTCCGTCGTGGTAGGCCTGACCCGGTGTGGATAGAAAGGTGATTGCGCTTGCCTGAGTCGCCATAACAGACAATCCTACCGTCCACCAGGGCGTTTCGTTATTGTTGAGTATGTAATCCTCGACATTTTCACTACCTCTTGTCTTCAGGACGCCGTAAAAGACGATGAAAAGAAGTGTTACCGATAGAACGATCCAGTCAATTTGCTGCATAATATCAGGCGAAGATTTGCATTAAAAAATAAAACACGACAATATAAAGTGCATTGGACAGCAGTACCCACGAGTAGCTTTTTTTCCAGAGTATTTTTTTGTCGGTCATAGTACTATTTATTGCTGGAGATCATATTCGCCATAAGCCGGAACGCGCCGGAAACGCCTTGAGGAAGTTCCCGGAAGAAACTTAAGCCGGTATAAATATAGGTTCCTTTTCCGTATTTAGCTATCAGCAGTGCTCCTTTTTTAGGTTGTTCCCCACGGTCATGAGAAGATATAATAGGAGTGAAGGCAGGGTCCCACTTATCGGGATAATATAAACCTTGTTCCTGTACCCAATTCTGGAAGTCGGCCGACGTGATCTTATTTGGGAAATTCAGCACTTTGTGATCAGGTTCCAAAAAGGTGACTTTTGCATCTTCTTCGGTTACGCGGTCGCGCGATATTTCGAGCGGAAAAGGCGAAAAATCGGTTGTCACAAAATCGCCGGCGGTGTTGTACTGAACAATCATTGTATGACCTTGGTGCACGAAGTCGAGGAGTAGCTGTTGTTTATCGGCCAATTCCTGAATCGTGTTATAAGCCCGTACGCCTGTGATTACGACATCAAATTCTGCTAGCTTTTCCTTTGAGATTTGCCACGGTTCGAGTGTTTGTACTTCGTATCCCATTTGCGAAAGACTTTTATTGACCTCGTCGCCCGCACCCATGATATAAGCGATTTTCTCACCGCCGGTTTTGATATCGAGTTTTATGAATTTGGATTCGGCCGATTTTAGCACTTGCTGCTTGGTAATATGAGGATAATCGATCGTAATCTGTTCCTGATCAAAAATTCTGCTGCCAATTTGTGCAGTTGCTTTGGCGATGATTTCACCGGCGTTTTTTGGCGGAGTAACTTCGAAAGTAACAATCTGCACACCATCTTTCTTCGCAATTTTGAACGGGATTAATTCAGGAGAGGTCCTCCAATTACTGGGAAGTTGTAATTTGATGGTGCCGGAGAGGTCATCCTTCAATGCTTTGACGTTGACCGCCACCTTCTGCGACACGGTGGTTGGGAAGATCACCACCTTATTAGAGATGCTCAAAGTTACATCGGGGAAAATATCAAATGGTCTGTAGACTTCTCCAAAAACCCGGTCGTTATATTTGTAGACGACATCATTGGTAAATGAAAGTTTATGGCCTAAAATTGAGATATTAAAGCGCACTTTTACGTTGCGGATAACATCTGGTAGGCCAATGTTTTTAGGATCGCTTACCGTATACATACCGGATGCAGCCGGCTCAGTCAGCCAATACGGCTGCGTATAAGGCAGATTGTTGGGCAAAACCAGATTCTCTGAAAAATTCACGGCAATATTATGACCGAGCATTTGTTTTTTAACAATCTCGCGGTTTCCTGGCAGAAGTGATACACTCTCGAGAACAAAAGGTTGATTGCTGCGGTTGATCGCTTCAATATCGATGTCGATCGCAGTTCCCGGCGTCGCATCTTGTTCTTTGGCCACGGCTTCGAGGAACAGACCTGCACACGCGGCGATTATATTTTTTATTTCATTGGTTTTGACTACTTTCCAATGCGGATCTTCCAACGATTGAATCAAATTATACGCCCGCAAAAGCTCGGGGATGCTGGCACTTGGATTTTTAAAATCGAAATCGCGTTCCACGACCGTTAATACCTGACCGATTTCAGTACCTCCTGTAACGCGCGTCCATGATGTATCGATACCCTCGAAAAGATCGTCGGGGGTCGCAGGTGCGGCTCCTTTGATCAGTTCAAGATAATCAAGATCTTCACCCCGGGTTCCGGTGCTGCCAAAGCCTTGCGAGCGATGACGGGACCGACTTAATGATGCGATTTCCTGGTTGGACTTTCCGGTCATTGGGAAGTAAACGCCAATAGGGAGGCGGTATAGTTTTGATTTATCGGCTTTGTCAAATTTATCTTTCCCACCGTAGAACCAATGTGATGTATTGAAAAAAAGGCGGGTGGGCTGCCATGGTGTAACCAGGTTAAACTGCTCGGGAAGAAAAGTTTTAAGATTGGATTTATCAAAGGCTTCTTTGGATAGCATTGCCGAAGAAGTGTGATGACCGTGCGTAGTTCCCGGTGACCGATGGTCGAATCTGTTTACGATGATATCGGGCCTAAATTTTCTGATCACATACACAATGTCGCTCAGCACTTGGTCGCGATCCCACAATCGGAGAGTTTCGTCGGGATTTTTCGAGTAACCAAAATCATTTGCCCGTGTAAAGAATTGTATGCCTCCGTCTATTTTCCTTGCTTCGAGCAATTCCTGCGTACGGATCACGCCTAACAGATCGCCCAGTTCCGTTCCGATCAGATTTTGCCCTCCATCGCCACGGGTGAGTGACAGGTAGGCCGTACGCGCCTTGATTTCGTTGGACATGTATGAGATTAGGCGTGTATTCTCGTCATCGGGATGTGCGGCAATGTAGAGCACGGACCCTAAAAAATTCAACTTCTGTATGTTGTGGTAAATTTCAACCGCATTGGGCTTGGTTGGTTGCTGCGCGAAGGTTGTATAAGTAATTATCAGAAAAACGACGCGAAATAAGTTCTGCATTATATGTGTTGGTTTGCAATAGCCCCAAAAGTAATGATAAATAAAAAGACCGGATTTGGAAATCCGGTCTTTTAACAATTGGTTTTTGCATTAATCGACTGAAGCAGTCATTTCCTTCGATTTTCTTCCGTTATTATAAGGGAATTTCTTTTTGTGCTTGTTGATGAATTGTACGATATGGTCGTCGTCATAATCGTTAATTGGAACATTGATTTTATTATAGAGTGAGTAACCTCTGTAACCGGTGGGTATGTCGGCCGCCTCGACCCATTGTCCGCGGTCATTATAAATATATACTTCACGTTTCATGTCGAAGTACGCTTCCAGATTTGGATAATAATGATAACGAATCTGACAAAGTGTTTCAGGATCCATTTTTAAAACTGGTTCTGCCGCTGCTTGGGAATAGGAATTCACGGCGATAAGCAGAAATGCTGATAAGATAAAATTTTTCATGTTTGCTACTTTTACGTTAACCGGTGTCTAGCCGTATCAGTATTAGACAAATGTTTGAAATCCCGATCAAACATACTATAAAATAATATTAATGAACAAAAATTATCGACGAAATGCACGTTTACAGCATATATGTAAGTTAATACAGACAATAGTTATTAACATTTGTTAATAAGTAGTCAAAAAAAAACCGGCAAGATGCCGGTCTTTCGAGTCTATGGTTGGGTTAGTTAAAAGCAATTCCTTCATTCTCTTTTGCTGGTGGTTGTCGGCGTGCATCATAATTTGCCGGAAACTTTTCTTTATGTTGGTCAAAGACATTGTAAGGCTCATTCCCGTAGTAATCCGTTATGGCAACGCGCCGATCGTTCAGTAAGGAATATCCTCGTAGGCCGCGTGGAAGTTTATTGGCTTCGACCCACTCATTTCCGTTAATATATAAATAAGTTCCGGTATCGGTATCGAAATATGCCTGTAAATTGGGATAGTAGTAATAGCGTATATTATGTATGGCGCCTTCGTCGATTATAGATTGTGCTTCAAGTGACAAATCTGGATTTACTGTTGATTGGGATGAAACTGTATAACTAGTTGATAACAGTATTGCAATAATTAAATATGGTAAAGTTTTCATAGTTTCTTGTCTTTAAATTTCTATTACAAAGTAACATGAGATGGGCGAGGATTGTGTTACACAGTTTCAGAGCCCGATTATAAGATTTACAGCAAAAACGGGCAATTGGCTAGGATTTTTTAATCGAATTGTACTTATACAATTAATATTATAATAATTCCCATATTTAGAAAATTTTCAACTAAAAAAAATGGCTCTAAAACAGAGCCATTTAATTTGATTATTTAAAGAGATAATTATGCTTCATCCTTAGTATTTCGCACCAAGCTAATCCCGGCAATAAAAAATATTAATCCCAATATTCCGTAAATGGAAAGTGCTTTCACATCTTGTACACCACCTCCTGTGTTCATAAACATATAAGCTGCGTACAACAAGCTTACAATACCCAAAATGGTAAGGATAGATCCAAAAATTCGTTTTACATTCATAATGTTATGATTTGATTATACAAATAAAGATAGTCTTTTAAAATACTACATTTCGTTATACAATGTTTTATATACTTTACAAAATTCACATTATTCGTAAAAAACGGTCCTGGGTTTATTAAGGCTGAAGTCCTGAAATCCGAAGTCATCCGTCTTCAGCGCATTCGTTTTAAAAATACCGGTACCCTGCTCCGGAATAACAGGATAGAAAGAAAATGATAATTGGAAGGTGCTGAATACTAAATAGTCATTACTTATTATTACGCCGATCCCCAATTGCGAATATAATCTGCTATTGTTAAAGCCATTTTCGGCATTTCCTACCATTCCCATAGTATAATTAAAAAATGGGTTCAATCGGAATCCCCAAGCATTCCACGGCGAATACGATTGAGTCTGGAATGTCGTCAACCATTTTTTTGTTCCGAAAAGTGACCTTGAGTTAAACCCTGAAATTCCCTGCTCGGCTTCGTTCAATGTGAGGTAATCACCTTCAGAAGCAACCCGGTTATTGCCAATGATAATCTGTGCTTTTGCGAACTGTCGCAGTTTCCAGCTTCCGATCTCTATCAGCTTTGTAAAATAATTAGTCTGCAAAGAGACAGCGCCCTGTTCCGAACTTCCGCTGCGAACAAACGTGCCATATTCAAAATTAGAACTGATGTAGCCATAACGGAAATACTTTCCAGTCGATGCACGAAAACCTATATAGGGTCGGCGAATGCTATTTTTATCCTGATAACCACCCGTGATTCCTACCACTGTGCCGGTAGGAACATCCTCGATTATTCCGTAGTTGAACAGGTACTTATCTTCAACAAACTGTCGGGAGGCGACGCCAATTCCGGTGAGGACTAAAAGTTCGTCATCAAAGAAATGCACCGGGTCATGAAGGTCATCGGGCCGATCGCGATAATTAATATTCATCACGCGCGCGGTAGTAATCAGATTTGTGGTGCGCTCATCTTCCGACAAACCGTCAAAAATGTTTATGGCATGGCCGCCCCAAACGTCGGTTGTGCTGAAATTAAACGGCTGCAAATTCAAGTCTCCCGTAATATCGGGCAATGAATCACGTTTAAATTGCTTCCCTATAAATACACCACCACCCCATCGGGCAAAAGGTGAAAAGAACGGCCTCTCGATATCGATACTTTTGGCATAGTTGTCAACTAGATCAATGTCATAGTTCAAAGTTGTCCTAATATACGTATTCATTACATTGGGAATGGTGTACTTCACGCTGTAAGCATTCGCTTTTAATTCATTATCACGCCGGTAGGTATTGTCGACCTGATGTCCGAATCCCATAAAGTTTCGCTCTGTCAGCATAAAAGTCATTCGGTTGGTGCTTCCGGCAAAGTTGGGCACCAGGCTCCATGAATCCAGGACGCGAATATCGACATCGACCGAGTCGGATTCGCGTGAAATCATTCTCGGCGTTATTTTTACACGCCGGATGTAGCGCTGGCTTCTTATGAGTCGTTCTGATTCTTTCACCAACAAAGAATCAAACGGTTTTTTCTCGCGTATCAGCAACAAGTTCCAGATTGTCAGCTCTTTTGATTTTAAATGCAGACTGTTACCGACGGCCGAAAATTTACGGCGGGGCTTCGCGAGAGTGTCGGATTCCGAGTAGCCAAAAGGATCAAGTGTAACAATATTGATTTTCCGGATGATCTTGCCATGTACATTTTTGTAGCTGTCCCGACTGGTCATCTGATTCCGGATGCGTACAGTTTTGGTGGAAAGCGGCTCGAATATTAATCCGTGAACAAATTTTGTAAATTTTCTCTTGGAGGAATAATCTTCGATCTTTCGATAGATGGCGGCCGAATCCTGAGGCTTATCGTCCTCCTGTGCCAAGACGGGCATACTGCTGATTAGCAGCAATAGCAGTAAGAACCTTTGTGGTTTTCTAAGCATTAGTAGCAGTAGGATACAACCGTGAGTAATTTTCAAAAATAAACATTAAGTACGAAAATTCATTCGGCTTAGAAATAAGGATGCTTTTAAATCTTTAATTTTTTGAGAAACGAGGAAAGGGCGGAAGCACCCTTTTGGGTAAGTTGGTCAGTATTTTTTAACAAAACCCCTGTTGCTCCGGTTTGAGCGATGGTACCTAAAGCTTTCTTAAATGCTGACCCTGACGAGCCGACAATCAAACGTTTGGTAAAATAACCTGAAACAACGCTGAAAAGACCTTTGGCGACCTTCATGCCAAAATTAGGAGACGTAATGGTTTCCCGCAATTCGTCTTTTACAATCGTCATCGGATTCAAATTGGTTTGCGTAAGATCCCACTGCTCGCGCAACGCGTCGGCTTGGGAAACCCTGCGACTTTCCAGTTGTCTTATTGCGCCTGAAAGTGAGTTTTTATCCTTTATTACTTGCATGGTCTTCTTCCTTAAAAATTGAATTAATCAGTAAATTGGCGAATACGTCCAACAGCAACTGCTTGCGGAAAACGATCAATATAATCATCACCAACAAGTAAAACCCCGCTACCGCCATAAATCCGTAATGGACCTCGCCAAAGATTTTCCCTAGATAAAGCGAAAATCCAATCGATAGAATTATCATAAACAGTAGGAACACAACATAAAAAACAACGGAGGCAATCAAGAGCGAAACAATCGATGAACCCTTCTCAATGGCTTTTAATTTATAAAGCTCGTAAGAGGTTTTTGCATAATCTTCGGCTCTTTCGATTAAGGTTTCAACGATGGCTATCTTTTCTTTCATGCTCATTAGATTAGTTTTGGAAATGTCCGTCGGTAGAAGTTGCATTCCCATTAAATGAAGGAATGGATTCATCGGAGTCCATTTCAGGGTCATATGCAACAGAATCCAACTTGGAAGTCAGATCGTCTATGGCTTTATTGTACTTTTCTTTAAAATCGGAAAGGAAATTGCCGGTGCGCCCAACGATATTGGATCGGGTCGTCTTTCCTTTATCCGGTGCCAAAAGAATAGCAGCTACTGTCCCCAGTGCTGCTCCTGCAAGAAAACAAAATAAAACTTTTTGGTCTGGCTTCATAATTTGAATTTAAATATTCTTTTTCAATCTACCATTTACAAAGATGGCGTTTGACTCATTATTACTCGTTATAAAACTATGCGAAATTGTTGTATTATTTGTACTCTGCACTTATTTTTCCGCTTCTTGTTTGCGTTTTTCTTCCTCTAAAGCTTTCAGCTTTTTCTCAGCTTCCTTTTTCTTCTTTGCTTCTGCACGCTCCTTCTTTTTAAAATATCCTCGCAACAAAAAGTTGCTTTTAGCAGCTTCCATGTTTTCGTCGAGGCCTTTGGTACTGCTTTTTAAATTGCTTATCGTTTGATCGATATTGTTGGCAATACTTTCATCGTTTAACAATCGACCCAATGTACCGTCGCCATTGTTGATTTTAAAAAGAATTTCGTTGAGTTCATCAGATGCCATTGCGGCGTTATCCGCAGTTATCTGCAAACTGGCTATGATGGCATCGGTTTCTACAGGCTCATCCGACGGGATCAACTGTCGATCGGCAATCAGTTTATTGCTCACGCCACCATTGGAGATTATTACAAGCTTGTCGCCAATTATGCCTTCAGATCCTATAATAGCACGAGCATCGGTTTTTATGAATTTGTGGACATCCTTTTTAATTTGCATATCCACCCGAACGGTGCTGTCATTGA
The DNA here is from genome assembly GCA_015478765.1 of Flavobacterium sp. Taxonomy (GTDB): domain Bacteria; phylum Bacteroidota; class Bacteroidia; order Flavobacteriales; family Flavobacteriaceae; genus Flavobacterium. The sequence goes on along the minus strand of JADMKR010000155.1, from coordinate 13,071 downwards.
TAATCCTGATATTGTCGACTGTTCCGATGTTGATGCCCGAAAAACGAACCGAGTTGCCCACCTGGAGCCCGCTGACATTCTGAAATTGTGTCGAAACCGTAAATACGGGATTAAAAAGATTTTTTTGTTTTCCGATTACAAAAATTGCCAGTATGAACAGTGCGATACCAACGGTGATGAACAATCCGAGACGCACTTTAAAAGTTGTAGAGTTAATATTCATGATATTTTTTATTTCTGGTTAAAGAATGCACTGATAAATGGATCGGTGGAAGTCTCAAAATCGTTAAGGCTGCCATCTAAATAGACCTCGCCATCTTTCAGCATCACAAACCTGTCGGCTACCGTGCGCGCGCACTCGATATCGTGGGTAATGATGATGGACGCGGTTTGGTATTTTTTCTGAATTTCATTGATTAAAACACTTATTTCCTGCGAGGTGACAGGATCTAAGCCTGTTGTCGGCTCATCATAAAGCATAATTTCCGGGTCTACGATTATTGTGCGGGCAAGGCTGATTCGTTTTCGCATTCCGCCTGACAACTCCGACGGCATTTTGTCGATTGCATCCGGAAGGCCAACGTTTTCCAGCACCTCCACAATTTTCGCATTTATTTCCTCTTTCGAAAGGTCTCTTTTAATACGTCGAAGAGGGAACTCGAGATTCTCCCGCACCGTCATTGAGTCGTACAGTGCGCCACTTTGGAATAGAAATCCGATTCGTTTTCTGATTTCGTTCAACTCTTTCTCATTGCTTCCAACGATATCCTGACCCAAAACCGTCATCGCGCCGGAATCAGGATCCAGCAATCGTACAATGCATTTTATCAGAACCGATTTCCCTGTTCCCGATTTGCCCAATACCACCAGATTTTCGCCGCGCTTTAATGTTAACGACAAGCCTTTCAGGATGGGAGTACCACCAAATTGCTTGTGCAAACCGGTGATTTCAATTGCTATTTCGTTCGTATTTTCCATTAGCGCAACAAATCAGTTATTTGTACCGCCACAAGATCGACGATAATGACCAGTAACGACGCCATGACCACAGCCGAATTTGCCGCAACACCCACGCTCTCAGTTCCACGCCCCGCGTTAAAACCTTTATAGCAGCCAACTAAACCGATCACCAGCCCGAAGAAAAAGGTTTTAATTATGGCCGGAAATAAATCGGAGAAACCGACTGAAGAGAATGCCTGCGAAATGAAAAGCACAAAACTTACATCACCTTTTATATTAGCGCCTACCCAACTTCCTAAAATTCCCAGGGCATCGGCATATAAAGTCAAAATAGGTATCATCAATGTAGCGGCAAAAACGCGCGGCACGATCAGGAATTTAAACGGATTGGTAGACGATACTTCCATGGCGTCAATCTGTTCGGTGACACGCATCGAACCAAGTTCGGCTCCCATGCCTGAACCGATTTTACCTGCGCAGATTAAAGCCGTGATCACAGGTCCCATTTCGCGAATGATGGAGATGGCCACCATTCCCGGCAGCATCGATTCTGCGCCAAAATCGACCAGCACAGGCCTTGATTGGATTGTCAATACCAATCCGATAATGATGCCCGTAATGGAAATCAACGCCAGGGACTTATTTCCGATCTGGAAACATTGTTTTAGAAATTCGCGAAATTCGAAGCCACGCGAAAAGGTTTCCCGAAAGACGCGCGCCAAAAACAGCGATACCTCGGCGACATTGATAAGAAATTTTTTTGCGAGTGCCGTCTTTCCGAGAGTCGCGTCGGCGAGTGAAGCCGACTTTTTGGCAGCATAGCTTTTTGCTTTTACTGCCTGAGTGAGATTTTTCATGGTAAGCGGCCGGTTATGACTCAGGTTTGGTGGTGGTTTCGGTAAAGATGCTGACTTGTGGTTCGTTGTCTACATTTACCGTATCGGTCGTATTCTCGTAACCGTACAAAGGAAGTTTGATTTTACCCCAGCGGTAAATCTTGGGCAGGTCATCGCTCATAAGATATCCCCACGGTTTCAGTGGCCCAACGCGGTCGAAGATAACCTTTAAGATAGCGATTGTTGGTATGGCAAGGAACATCCCGGCGACGCCGGCAACCGCTCCGCCAATGATGATGCCTACGATGGAAACGAACGCATTTATCTGCACTTTGGAACTGACGATCATCGGTACCAACAGATTATTATCAATAAGTTGCGTAAGCGCTATAACTATGATGACACCCAACACAATCGAAATATCGGGCGTTGCTGTCAACGATGCAATTATGCTGATAATTCCGGCGGTTAAAATTCCGATATAGGGAATCAGGTTGAGAATTCCTGTGATCACTCCTAAGAGGATAGCATATTCAAGTCCGACAATCATAAAACCAACTGTAGTCATCACCGACACCGTAACCATTGTATAAGCAAACCTACGATGTAACTTTGGACCGAAACCTTTACTTTGCACATGATATCGTGCAAAACATCGTGGTTTTCTGAAGTGACCAATTTGGCAAGGAACTTCATAAAATGCGTTCGGTACAAAAGGAACAGAAAGGTGTAAATCGGAATCAGCAACAAATTCACTAAGATATCGGTAAATGATAATAGGGTAGTTCCCAACAAACTGTTATTGCCCATCGAATCTTTCGTGGCGTCATCTATAATGTTTTTCTGCTCAACTTCCGAAAGGTCGAAACGTTCCCTGATCATCTGTTGCACATCGGCCAGATGTATCATAAAATTCGACTTTATTTTACCCCAATCATTGGCCATTTCCGCAACCTGAAAGGAAATGAATGTAAATATTCCGGCGACCACCAATACCATCAAAAGTACCGAACAAAGAGTGGCGATAACGTGGGGCAGCCGTAATTTGGCTTCAAGGAAACCTCCCACCGGCCGAAGAAGAATCGCAAACAATAAGGCGATCAAAATAGGGATAAGTATGCTTTGGGCATAATAGAATATTACAAATATTGCAATTATACTGATAAGTGAAAGCGCCAAACGCGCGTAAAAAGGTAAGGGTAATGTTTCGTTCATAAAGACGTAGCAAGATTGGAAAGGTACTCTAATAATGTCAGCGGATTACGCAGACACCAAAATTGCCTATAATTCAACCCAAAGTTGTTACAAGTAACTGTTAAAACCTTACAAAATTCACAGTGCTAATCGGTAAACTCAATATCGGATGTGGGGAACTTTCCTAAAATAGAGACCCCCTTTTGGAGTAGAATGTTGTTGGGGTAGGATATTAGCTCACCCTCAGTTGTACGCAGTAAAACATGAAATGCACGTATGTCGATGATTTCTGCTTCAATAGGAAAATCTTTATCGTGCAAACGGATTACATCACCAATCTTAAATGGAAACGAAAATAGCAGTATTATACCCGCCGTTACATTACTGAGAATCGACCAGGATGCAAAGAACGCAACACCAATTACTGTAATTACAGCCGACAGTGTGGTAATAATATTTTCGGTCTTCACACCCCAAATTACAATCAGGCCAACTATTGCTATGATCCAGAATAATATGCTGATGTATTTCACAACAAGATTTGTACGCGACTCCAATATGTGACTCAATCGCGCGTAACGGCGAACCAATTTGCTGATGATTGTTTGCGATAATAAAATAACGGCAAACAACAATGCGCTGCTTGTAAGTTGGACGGAATATTCAGTGAAAAAAGACATGCATTATGATTTAACGAAATTAGAAAGACAGTTGTAAAACTTCTCGGTGGGCAAACCCACCACATTAGTGTAAGAACCTTCTATCTTACTGATTGCTACCAACCCGATCCAATCCTGGATTCCGTAGGCTCCTGCCTTGTCGAAGGGTTCATATTCTTTTAGATAATAGTGGATGCCGTCCTGGTCGAGCTGGCCAAAAGTAACGCGGGTCACGTCGTGAAAAAGCAATTGCTTTTCGGCCGACTTCAAACAAACCGACGTTATTACATTGTGAGTCGAACGCGCCAATCTGGTCAACATTTCGAAAGCATCATCATAGTTACGCGGCTTCCCGAGCGCCGTGTCTTCATGCCAAACAATAGTATCGCTGGTGATTAATATATCATTTGCGGCGAGTTTTCCTTCAAATGCATTTGCTTTCAGTTCTGCCAGATAATCGGTAATCTGCTCAGCCTGGAGTTCGGGCGGATATATTTCTTCGATATCGATCGGGCAGATTTCAAAAGTGAGTCCCAGGTCCCGTAGAAAGTTTTGTCGTCGCGGCGAGGCAGATGCCAACAGCAATCGTTTATCGCGAAGTATATCTTTAAGCATTGTGGAGGATATTCAGTGAAATGACCAAGATAGACAAAATGCCAAACAGCATTATCCACTTTAACACGGCGCTAAGATGGGCGAAGGTTTTTTTGGTGCTGGCGCCGTGAATTTTTATTGTGAAATAAATCATCGGCGCGACAATCAATATCAGTCCGAAGACGGTTGCGTATACTAAATTGAACAGATAAGTATAGATGTAGTATAATAGCAATCCGATTGGTATCAAACTTAAAACGAAAACAATATTCACTGTCCGGGAAACGCCCAAAACTATGGGGAGGGTTTGCATTCCCTGATTGTAATCACCATTGACATCTTCGAGATCTTTAACAATTTCGCGAATGAAATTGATCATAAATGCAAAGATGGCGTAATCAATTAAAACCTGAAAAATTGTGCCCATTGTCGCTCGATTATCACCGGTAATATTCGGATATAAAACGAAAATTCCCACAATCAAGACACTAAGCGAAAGCAACACCGCCACAATAATATTCCCGACCAGCAAATATTTTTTGAAGGTCGATGCATATAAATATAAGGTTGCCGCAATCGCCACAAATAATATTGCAAAATTGGGCGACCCTATGACATTCGACAGATAAAACCCGATCCCGACGCCAATTACATTGAAAGCAACGTAATAATTGTAGGCGGTGGCTTCGGAGATCCGCGAGTTTACAATCACCTGTGCCGGTTTGTTGATATGATCTGTGCCGATGTCGAACACATTGTTTATAATATAGCCGCCGGCGGCAATGCACACTGTCGACAAAACCAACAATGCAAACTCCCAGTGGTTCAAGGCCAACGGTATCGCCTGAAATTCAAGAAATCCGTACCGAAACAGCAATTGCATAAAAGCCAGCATCAAAAGATTTTGATATCGTATCAATCGTAAGAAATCCATCATCAATTATTTATCTAAATTGTTTTAATCGAATTGTGCATCGAAATGTTCCATCCATTTTCCCTGAACTTTCATCACCTGTTCGATAACGTCGCGTACTGCACCTCTTCCGCCATTTTTATGCGAAACATACTTGGAGATTCCTTTGATTTCGGGCGCTGAATCCTGCGGGCAACAAGGCAATCCGACCAGTTTCATGACGTGGTAATCCGGTATGTCGTCTCCCATATACAATACCTGATCGGCGGCAATCGAATAAAGCTCGGTATATTCGGTGAAAGTTTCGACCTTGTTTGGCGCTGCCAAATGAATGTCGGTTATGCCCAAATTCCGCAACCGCAGACGCACGCCTTCATTGCTTCCGCCCGAAATCACGCACACATTATAGCCGCATTCCACAGCAGCTTTCATGGCATAACCATCCCGAATGTTCATCGTTCGCAGCATTTCGCCCGACGTGGTGACGTGAACAGAACTGTCTGTTAAAACACCGTCTACATCAAAAATAAATGTGGTTATCCCGTTCATGATCTCTTTATAGCTTGTCATGGCGCTGAATTGAGTTAGTTAATAATTCGTATAATTTTTTCTGATCAGTATTTTCAAGCAGTTTCAAATGCGACTGAATTGTATTTTGGTCGTTTCGGGCAGCGGGCCCGGTTTGAGCGTCTTTCGGTGCAAGGGTAGTTGCTTTATTAGCGGTCTCCAGGATTAGCGGTTTTAATATATCGAATTGAACGTTGTGACGCTGGCAAATTTCGGCTGCCTGTGCGAATAAATGGTTGCTGAAATTATTTGCAAATATCGCCGCGACATGCAAGGCTTTTCGCTGCAGTTCGTCGATGCGGTAGACATGTTCGGAAATTTTAGCAGCCAACGTTTCAAGCAATTCAAGATCGGACGCCTGTTCGGTCTCGATACAAATAGGTACCGTCCGGAAATCGACGGGTTTTGCTTTGGAAAATGTTTGTAGGGGATAAAATACGCCGCGCCTGTCGCTTCCAGCAATATTTGTATAGGAAATGCTGCCCGATGTGTGTACTACCAAACTATTGTGAAAAGTAATTTTTGCCGTCACGTCTGCTATGGCGGCATCGGAAACCGCGATTATGAAAATATCGCTTTCACGTATATCTTTGGGATCTGAAATGTAAGAACATCCATCCGGGATCGTAAAAGAAGGCAAACTCCGGGAATATAACTGTGTAAGCCCGACATCGGAAGAAGCAGCAAAAGCATCCACCAAATGTTGCGCAACATTCCCCGAACCAATAACAGTTACTGAAATCATGGCGCTAAATTAGAGAATTCAGCCGAAATGACGTTGCTGCAATAGAAGTCAATTAAATAAGATTGATAATGATCATAAACAATATCGTTTTGTAGATAATATTAAATATGACGTGATACAGTCCCAAGAAAAGTATACTCTTCAATATTGTGATCCACCATTTTTGCCCGTAAAACCTTTTGAGTAAAATTGCGAAATAAGCCACCAGGAAAATGAAGTAGTAAGGCGCCATCGCCTCATCGTGAATTGGAATGTTACCTGCAATCCAAATTAATATACCAATCAGTAATGGGGTCAACAAGAACAAAATTAAGATTATGAAGTTGTTGATTTCGGTAGCCAATATAAAATGATCGTAGAGCCTTCGCTTGCTTTTAAAGTAAATCACTTTAAGTGTAAGCGCCGTAAGCGGAATCAGCAGTAACAATAAAACTTTTGAAACTTTTTCTGACTTTAACCGAAACATATCGGATAATTCTTCCATGGAATAACCGGTTGAAAGCGTTTTGTCGGTGATCACCTGCTGAATATATTCGCCTGTAAATGACAGGCGCGGGTAAAATGCCATCCGCATATTCAATCCTTCGAAAAACGGGAAAATAAGATACAATAGGATCAGCATCAGAAAAAATGACACCGGTTTATAATAACGTTGTCTGATTCCGTAGCAATATTCGACCGAGAATTTACCGGGGCGAAATAACAACACCGACATAGTCCGAAAAAATTTTCCTTCGAAATGTGTTAGGAAATGAACAGCTTCATCGAAAATGGCAAGCAGGTTTTTGTCTTTTTCGGTATAGCGTTTCTGACCACAATTACCGCAATATTTTTGCGAGAATTCAGTATAGCAGTTTTTACATATCCATTTTTCCATATTGACACGATTCGACCGTTGCAAGTATACCAAAAATTATGTTAATTAACAGGCTTCGCTGCGCGGGCGGGATTCAAATTCGTTTTTATCTGCACATTATAACCGTATTATACCCTCAATTTTTGCTACTTTTGCAGCACTTTAAAAACGTAAAGTTCTTCCTCATGCAGAATAAAATAGTCGGATTTTTCTTCTCACCGCGATTGATGGCATTTTTGTTTGTATCATTTGCGATAGCCCTGGCTGCAGGTACCTTCATTGAAAGTGAATATAATATTGAAACAGCTCGAATCTGGATATATGACGCCAAGTGGTTTGAAGGGATGATGCTGTTGTTTGTTATAAATTTCATGGGTAATATCAAACGTCATCAACTTTGGAAAAAAGAAAAATGGGCTACTTTGCTCTTACACCTTTCATTTCTGCTCATTATCGCAGGGGCGTTCGTAACGAGGTATATCAGCTTTGAAGGCATGATGCCCATAAGCGAGGGAGCCACTGAAAAGCAATTTTTTTCGGATAGGACATATCTGACCATATTTGTCGATGGTGAATACAAAGGCGAGATGCGGCGGCGTGTTTTTGAGGAAAAGCTTCTTCTTTCGCCGGTTACCAATAACAATTTCTCCATGTCGGATAATTTTGATGACACCCGTTTTGAAGTCAGTTATAAAGACTTTGTGATGGGCGCGGTGGAAACCATCAAAGAAGATCCGCAAGGCCAGCAATATTTAAAACTTGTCGAATCCAGCGGTGGCACACGTCATGAACATTATCTCAAAGAAGGCGAAGTTCAGAACATTCATAACTTACTGTTCGCTTTCAACAAGCAAACCGACGGCGCCATAAATATCAATAACACCGGCGGTGCCTACACCATCAATATGCCGTTTGAAGGAAACTATTTGCGAATGGCCGATCAGATGGAAGGTACGGTCATAAAGGATTCGTTACAGCCACTAATGATGCGGTCACTTTACAGCGTAGGCGGAGCGCAATTCGTCTTTCCCGATATGGCTATAAAAGGTGTCAAATCGTTTGAGTCGAATAACGATTTTAAAGATCTGCAAACAGACGATGCGCTGACCGTTACTGTGGAAACCGATGGAAAAACGAAAGATATTACTTTGTTGGGTTCTAAGGGAAAAATGGGAGAACCGCAAAGTTTCTCGTTGGGCGGCCTCGATTTCACCCTTTTCTACGGAAGCAAAGTGTATGAATTACCGTTTGAAATCAGATTGAACGATTTTATTGCAGAACGCTATCCGGGAACTGAGAACAGCTATTCCGCTTTTGAAAGCCGCGTGACTGTAATCGACGATGAAACATTCGATGCCCGTATTTTCATGAACAATATTCTGGATCACAAAGGTTATCGATTTTTTCAGGCGTCTTTTCAACCCGATGAAAAAGGGACTATACTCTCGGTTAACCACGATTCGTGGGGGACGAATATTACATATGTGGGATATTTCCTATTGTATCTGGGGATGCTCGGGATTTTGTTCACCAAACATTCCCGATTCGGTGATTTAAAACGCAAACTCGCCGCCGTGAAAAAGAAAAAGGCAAAGTTGATAACTGTAATCGCCTTGTTTTTTGGAATGTCGGGTTATGCGCAGGATCACCGCCACTCGCCTTCAGAAGTCCAGATAGATTCGATTATCGATAAATATACGGTGGCTCCCGAGCATGCGGCCAAATTTGGACGTCTCGTAATTCAGGATGCCGGCGGGCGGATGAAGCCCATCAACACTTTCTCGTCGGAACTTTTGCGCAAAGTCAGTAAAAAAGATTCCCACAAAGGTTTAAACTCCGATCAGGTTTTTCTGTCGATGACACAATTCCCGAATGTGTGGTTTGAAGTCCCACTAATTTACATCAAACCCGGAAATGACAGCATCCGCAAAATACTGGATATTGACAGCAAAGCCAAATATGCACCGTTTGTGAAATTTTTTGACGCTGTTGGCAACTACAAACTGTCGCCGTATCTGGACGAAGCTCATAAGGCGGCCATCCCGAATCAGTTCCAGAAAGATTTCATCGAAACTGACCGGAAAGTAAACCTGCTCAACTCGGCTTTAAGCGGTAGTATCCTGCGGGTCTTTCCTATACCGAACGACGCCAATAATAAATGGGTGTCCTACATGGAACTTGGCGAAGCAGGACTTAAAGGAATCGATTCAACTTTTACACGTCAGATTTTACCTATTTACCTGCAGTCGCTTACTCTTTCCAGCGATGCCGGAAATTATAAAGAAGCCGATTTCTATCTCGACGGAATCAGCAAATACCAGCAGAAATACGGTGCACGCGTAATCCCATCCAAAGAGAAGATTTCGGCCGAAGTGATGTATAACAAATATGACATCTTCAAAAATCTGTACTATTGGTATATGATTGCCGGAGTTATAATGCTGTTGCTTACGGTAGTAAATATTTTTGTCGAAAAGAAGGCAGTTCGAATTGCGATAAACGCCATACATATTGCCATTGCGTTCTTTTTCGTTCTTCACACTCTGGGTCTGATCGCCAGATGGTATATTTCGGGACATGCGCCATGGAGTGACGCCTATGAATCAATGATTTACGTTGCCTGGGCCACTATGTTCTTTACGTTGGCTTTCGATCGGAAATCAAAGTTAACGGTTGCTTCGGGAACCTTCGTAGCATCGATGATTTTGATGATTGCCCACTGGAGCTGGATGGATCCGTCGATCGCCAATCTGGCACCGGTACTGAACTCCTATTGGTTGATGATTCACGTTTCTATCATCGTGGGCAGCTACGGGCCGTTTACTCTCGGAATGATACTGGGCATGGTCGCATTGATACTGATGCTTTTCAAAACAGAGAAGAATAAAGTGAAAATGGAACTTCATATAAAGGAAATCACGTACATCAATGAAATGGCGCTCACCATCGGACTAGTAATGCTTACCATCGGAAATTTCCTTGGCGGCCAATGGGCGAATGAAAGCTGGGGTCGCTATTGGGGCTGGGATCCAAAGGAGACGTGGGCGCTTATCAGTATCATGGTGTACGCTTTCGTGATTCACGCCCGATTCGTTCCGGCGCTTAAAACGAAATGGGTTTTCAACGTGATGAGTGTGTTCGCATTCTATTCGATCATGATGACTTATTTCGGCGTTAATTTCTACCTAACGGGACTGCATTCATACGCAAGTGGGGATAAAGTCGTAACCCCAACCTTTGTTTATTATTCACTGGCATTCGTGACCACCCTCGCTGCGGCATCATATTATCGCAACAGGAAATATAAATCTTAACGCAAACCTTTGATTTTGCGTATCTTTGAGTGAAAAGATTCAAATAATTGTTATATGAAAATAGTAACTTTTGTCGCGTTGGCTGCCATTGGTTTGATTAGTTGTCAAAACCATGCACAACAAAAGCCGACTCTAACCGAAAAACAGTCTCCTATGCAAATTCAAAATATCTACCAGTTCAAAGTCGATGATTTATCAGGGAATGAATTCGATTTTGCGCAATTGAAAGGCAAAAAAGTACTGATCGTCAATACCGCGTCCAAGTGCGGACTTACGCCTCAGTACAAAGAATTGGAAGCCATATACCAACAGTATCAAGATAAAGGATTTACCGTTATCGGTTTTCCGGCAAATAATTTTGCGAGTCAGGAACCCGGAACCAATGAGGAGATAGGTGAATTTTGCGAAAAGAACTACGGCGTTACGTTCCCGATGATGTCAAAAATTTCGGTTAAAGGTGACGATATGCACGAATTGTATCAATTTCTTACCAAAAAATCACAGAATGGGGTGGCCGATTCAGAAGTGCAATGGAACTTCCAAAAATATCTGATCGGAGCTGACGGTCAATTTGAAAAAGTGATCGGTCCAAAAACGTCGCCTTCAGATCCGGAAATCATCGATTGGATAAAGTCGTAATTAAAGTATCAGCTGCATAAACTGAAGGTCGAGCCATCGGTCAAATTTATAGCCGGCCTCCCGGATAATGCCGCATTCGGTAAACCCAAACTTTTTATGAAAGGCGATGCTTTCGGAATTTCCCGCATCAATGCCGCCAATCATGGTGTGCATTCCCTGGTTGCGGGCGAGTGTGATCAAGTCTGCCAACAATAGTTTGCCAATGCCTTTCCCAATAAAATCAGGTGCCACGTACACTGAATGTTCCACCGTGAATTGATATCCTATTTTCTCGCGGAAAGTTCCGTAACTGCCAAATCCCACACATCGATCATCAATTTCAGCGACGATAACCGGAAAACCTTTGCGAATTTTCTCATCGAACCATGTCTGCTGACTATCAAGTGTCTGCGGCTCATAATTGTAGTTGGCCGTGGTATGCAAAATCGAGTAATTTACAATGTTGAGAATTGTAGGAATGTCGGCTCGCGTTGCCGGACGGATGGTTGCATTCATTGGTTAAAATTGTACCCAAATATAAAACTTTCACGGCTGATAACGTTATATGGAGATCAAATGCTAAATTTGTACAATCGCCCCTAATAACGCGAAATGATCTATCCAAAAATTCCTTTAGCACAAAGCATCATTCAGATATGTCTTGCCAAAGGTGTACACCAAATCGTAATTTCTCCGGGTTCGCGCAATGCGCCGCTTACCATCGGTTTTGCCAATAATCCGTCGTTCACCTGTTACAGTATAGCCGATGAGCGTTGTGCCGCGTTTTTCGCACTCGGAATTGCCCAACAGTCGCATAAACCGGTGGCCGTGGTATGCACGTCGGGATCGGCATTGCTGAATTATTATCCGGCGTTGGCGGAAGCTTTTTATAGTCAGATTCCGTTGATTGTCATATCGGCCGACCGGCCAGCAGATAAGATCGACATTGGCGATGGCCAAACTATCCGTCAACGAAATGTATTCGAAAATCATTCGTTATACAACGCAAATCTGACTGAAGAAGTTTCTGATCAGAATGATTTGCTTATCAATGAAGCCATTAATATTGCCATGATCAAAAAGGGTCCGGTACATATCAACGCGCCATTCGAGGAGCCTTTATATCAAACCGTTCGGCGGCCCTCGGTCGATCCTACGATTTCGGCGATTGCCAAAGTCTATAAAAACCTTTCGGTCGACACTATAATTGCGCTGACGAACATCTGGAACGCATCGACCAAAAAATTGATCCTTGTAGGTGGCAGTGACCCCGACGAATTCGACCCGGAAGTAATCCAGTTCTTGGCCGATGATCCTTCCGTTACGGTGATGACCGAAGTGACGTCCAATTTCCATCACCCATCCTTCATACACAATATCGATGCGATCATCACACCATTCCGCGAACGCGATTTCAATCTGCTGCGTCCGGAAATACTGATAACATTTGGCGGCATGGTCGTCTCCAAGAGAATAAAAGCTTTTTTACGGGATTATAAACCCGAATATCACTGGCATGTCGATCCGTTGCGTGCTTACGATACCTTTGGCGCTTCGGTACAACAATTTGAAAGCCAGCCTGGTGATTTCTTCAACAGTATAATGCCTTACACTCGGAAATCGGTTAGCCGATACGCCGAAAAGGTGGCGACAATCAGCCAATATCGCAAGGAGAAGCACCGCGAATTTCTGAAAAGGGCGCCATTTTCAGATTTAAAGGCGTTCGAGTTGATTATCAAAAAACTTCCGACAAATATAAATTTACAAATCAGCAACAGTGCACCAATACGGTATGCGCAGCTTTTCGAGATCGAC
>JADMKR010000154.1 GCA_015478765.1 Flavobacterium sp. | reverse complement strand
GTGGTGTCGATACATTCGGAATATATAGACTGCGACAACGTAGCCGATAAACTTCGGGACATCGATGGTATACTTGTCGCTCCGGGATTTGGCGAGCGTGGCGTGGAAGGAAAAATCGAAACAGTACGGTTTGCACGGGAGAATGATATCCCTTTCTTCGGAATATGCCTGGGCATGCAAATGGCGGTAATCGAATATGCGCGAAACGTCATCGGATTGATTGACGCGAATTCGACCGAAATGAATGATGGCACTTCGCATGCAGTAATCGATTTGATGGAAGAGCAAAAAACAGTTACCGAAAAAGGTGGAACGATGCGATTAGGCGCATGGAAATGTCACATAAAAGAAGGTTCGCTTGCTCATCGGATCTATGGAAAATCAGATATATTGGAACGCCATCGCCATCGGTACGAATATAATGGTGATTACGCTGATAAACTGGAAGCTGCCGGCCTTATTTCGTCGGGGATCAATCCCGAAACCGGATTGGTGGAAATCGTGGAGGTTCAGAATCACCCGTTTTTTATTGGCGTGCAGTATCACCCGGAATATAAGAGCACGGTCGCTAACCCGCATCCGTTGTTTGTAAGCTTCGTTGAAGCCGCCGTAAAATCCAAAATCAAAAAACACTAAGCCCAGGCTTTACAATCAATATGGAAGAAAAGAAATTAGACCTGAATACGATTATAGGATTTGTTTTGATCTTTGGAATTATCCTGTGGATCATGTATCAAAACAGTCCGTCAGAAACCGAAGTAGCAGCGCAGAAAGCTCAGCAGGAGCAGGTGGAAGAGGCGAAAGTTGCCAATGATAAACAAGCGAATATCGCGCCCGTATCAGACAGTATTGTCTCCGATTCGTTAAGAATTACGCAGCTTCAGAGTACGCTGGGCAGTTTTGCCTATTCAGCAACGCTTCCTTCAGCAGCTGGCGGCACGACCACACTTGAGAATGATCTGATCAAACTCACGATTTCAAATCAGGGAGGTTATATCAAAGAAGCGGTTCTAAAAAGTTTTGAGCGCATTCATAAGAATTCGGGAGATCTGGTGACTTTGATCCAGGATAACAATGCCAGCTTAAATTTGAAAATCCAAACTGCGGATAATCGCACACTGGACACAAAGGATTTGTTTTTTGAACCGACGCTGACAAACATCGGTGAGAATCAGGTCCTGTCAATGCGTTTGAAAGCGGGTCCGGCCCAATTCCTGGAATATCGCTATGTATTGAAACCCAACGATTATATGCTGGATTTCGACGTACGGTCGGAAGGTCTCGGGAAAACATTGAACACGGGTAAACCCGCTGAAATGGAATGGGCACTGAAATCGTACCGAAATGAAAAAAGCGTATCCTACGAAAATCGTTATACTGAAATTGTGTACGAATATGAAGACGGAAAAGACACCTATGTAAACCAGGGTGACGACGAAAGGGAAACAGGCATCGACGTAACTTATGTGGCATACAAGCAACATTTTTTCACGTCTATTTTATTAACTGAGACTCCTTTGAAATCAGTCGATTTTCAGTCGATGGATTTGGTCGAAGACGATCAGCGTGATACTTTATTTACAAAACAATTCAAGATGAAGGCGCCATTGGCCTACAACAGCAGTGGCGACCTTGATTACAAAATGAACTGGTATTACGGGCCGGCCGATTACCAGCTTCTCAACAGCTATGACCGAAATCTTGACGAATTGATTCCGCTGGGTTGGGGGATCATAGGCTGGATCAACAAATTCATATTTGTTCCGTTATTCGGCTTCCTTAGTGATTACATTGCTTATGGTATCGCGATCATCATCTTTACGATATTGATCAAGATTGCGATGTCACCGATTACCTATAAATCGTTTTTATCACAGGCGAAAATGCGGGTACTGCGTCCGGAAATCATGGAACTGGGCGAGAAGTATCAGAAGGATCCAATGAAAAAACAGCAGGAAACCATGAAGCTTTACAATAAAGCCGGGGTAAATCCGATGGCAGGTTGTATACCTGCATTGATTCAGATACCGTTTATGTATGCGTCATTCCTGTTTTTCCCATCGGCATTCGAGTTGCGTCAAAAGAGCTTCCTGTGGGCAGATGACCTTTCATCATTTGATGCGGTGCTTCATTTGCCGTTTTACATTCCGTTCTACGGGAACCACGTTAGTTTATTTCCGATTTTAGCCGCTATTGCCATCTTCTTCTACATGAAAATGACAACGGGAGATCAGGCAATGGCACAGCCGCCGCAGGAAGGCATGCCAGATATGGGCAAAATCATGAAGATTATGATTTACATCTCGCCATTGATGATGCTATTCTTCTTTAATAATTACGGATCGGGATTAAGTTTGTATAACCTTATTTCCAACCTTATAACCATCGGTATCATGATCGTTATAAAGCGATATGTAGTTGATGAGAATGTCATTCATGCCCAAATACAGGAGAATAAACTCAAGCCCAAAAAGCAAAGTAAGTTCCAACGGAAAATGCAGGAAATGATGGAGCAGGCCGAGGCACAGAAAGCTGCAAAAAATAAAAAGTAAGCATAAAAAAAGAGCTTCCATTACAGAAGCTCTTTCCCCTTAACATAACCACCTTTATGGGAGCAGTACTTTATCGATGGCGTGAACTACACCATTCGACGCCTGTACATCTACTGCTATTATGTTTGATATCCGTGAGTTCGCATCCGTAATCGATGCACCTCCCGCAGTCATGACAGTGAAGTTGCTTCCTTCAAATGTTGTGACCACCATATTGTTTGTAAGCGAGGATGACAATACGTTAGCGCCCGCTACCACGTGATATTTCAATGCGCTTTCCAACGTTGCCTGCGGTACCTGATCCAATCCGGAAAGCGATAGCTCTGTCAACAACGATCCAAAAGCGTTATTTGTTGGTGCAAAGACTGTAAACGGCCCCGTGCCGCTTAAAATTCCTGCAAAATCAGGCTGATCAGCTCTGGTTAATGCCGACACAAGTGTGGCGAAATCAGGATTTGCAATAGCGTGATTTACAACCGTAGGCAGTCCGATTACGCCGTTCACGATGTGAATTACTCCATTGCTCGCCATAACATCTGCCGTTGTGACCATTGCGCCACCATTATTGACGCCACCATTCAACAACACCCCTGAAGATGTATTGATAAACATACTCAATGTATTGGTAGCTGATGCCGAACCTTTACCCATCGTTTTAACATAACCTGTTGAGAGTCCGGACGACAGGTTCTGACCTGACATCACGTGATTTAATAGTACTTCGCGCAGCGTCGCCACCGGGACGGCTTCAAGATTGGCAAAACCATTGGCTTGTAGAAAAGCGCTGAAGGCCGCATTAGTGGGCGCAAACACCGTAAATGACCCATCTGAATCCAATGTGGTAGACAGATCTGCTCGGTCGAGTGCCGCCGCAAGTGATGAAAAATCGGGATTGTCCATTGCGATTTGCGCGATCGTCATAGGCTGCTCAGTCGCGGTGTCGTCATCGCTGCTGCATGAGGCGACGGTCACTGCAAGACTAAACATCAGGAAGAGTTTTGAAAAATTAGTAATTGCTTTCATTTCGAATTTTTTAAATTAATAAAAGCTAAGGTATATATTTTGTTTAATTATTTTCGAAGAAAGTTAAACAAAATTTTG
>JADMKR010000153.1 GCA_015478765.1 Flavobacterium sp. | reverse complement strand
CGATTCGGTCACATCACCATTAACTCCGATTGACCGGCATATGTTTACCGGACTAAACTTTTTTGCACCCGACAGCACCTACGCCGTAAAAGCCAAACTCGTCCGAAGCACAAATGAAAAACCATTTGCCATGCCTACAACCACTTCGAGAAAGCCGATGTATATCAAATTTGGCGTGCTGCATTTCGAAATCACAGGCAGGCAATTTCAGCTCAATGTGTACCAGAACGTCGACAGGCCTCGCAATCCGTTGTATAAAGATTATTTGTTCCTGCCGTTCACCGACCTTACTTCGGGAGTTGAAAGTTACGGAGGCGGCCGATACCTGGATCTTAAAATTCCGCCAGATGACATTTTAATCCTTGACTTCAACAGAGCCTACAACCCGTATTGCGCCTACAATCCCAAATATTCATGTCCGATCGTTCCCGCTGAAAATGATTTGCAAATCAAAATCAGGGCAGGTGCCAAGAAATTCAAAGAATGAATTTCATCGACCTACATACACATACGCTCCCAAAACGAGAGGATGTTGACGCAGTGTTAAATCAATATCCGGCCGAGGCAGACAGTACACTTGCGATGTTCTCGACCGGCATCCATCCTTGGTATATTGCTGCCGAATCGCTTGATGACGAACTAGGCAAAATGGAAGAATTGCTTGCGCGGGAAAATTGTGTTGCCGTTGGCGAATGCGGTCTCGACAAAAAATCAAAAACCGATTTCAGGTTGCAGCTCGAAGCGTTCGAAGCGCAATTGAAATTGGCTACAAATTTCCGAATGCCTGTTATTGTTCACTGTGTGGCGGCTTTTCAGGAGATTATTTCATTGAAAAGTAATCTTTCAGTCGAAGTGCCCATGATCATCCACGGTTTTAGCAAAAGCGACGAACTCGCCCAGCAGCTGCTGAATCACGGTTTTTATTTGTCATTTGGTGACCGGATATTGGAAAGCGACGCGTTGCGGCAAGTACTGAAAAACGTACCGGCTGATCGGTTTTTTCTGGAATCCGATTCAGCAGATGTCGATATTGCCGAGATTTATAAGACGGGAGCCGAAAGTAGGGGAGCTGGTACATCGGAACTTATACAGCAAATGCATTCAAATTTCAATTCAGTTTTTAATAAATCAATATAAAATATATGGCAGAATGGACCGAAAGAGCCGAATTATTATTTAAACCGGAAGGCATCGAAAAGCTTAGAAAAGCCAACATCCTAGTAGTCGGAGTTGGCGGCGTGGGATCGTTTGCGGCCGAGTTCATAGTTCGCGCCGGGGTTGGCAGCGTAACCATAGTCGATGGTGATGTGGTCGATATCACCAATATCAACCGGCAACTTCCGGCGTTGCATTCAACCGTTGGCCAACCAAAAATTGACGTTGTTGGCGATCGTCTGATGGATATCAACCCAGAATTGAAGCTCACCAAAATCAAAGAGTTCCTGTCGCCGGAACGCGCATTCGAAATCGTAACCGATGAATTTGATTTTGTAGTGGACTGCATCGATAGCGTGACACCCAAACTAAACCTGATCATCGCAGCCAAGCGAAAGAAAGTCAAAATCATCAGCAGTATGGGCGCAGGTGGCAAAGTGGAAGCCGCAAAGGTGAAAGTAGCCGATATCAGCAATACCGAAAATTGTTTCCTCGCCAGAGCAATCAAAAAAAGGCTTAAAGAAGTAAAAATCGACAAGGGAATCAAAGTTGTCTTTTCATCTGAAATACAGGACGAAAGCAGCCTTCAGACCACCGATGGCAAAAATTACAAAAAATCATTTTACGGAACCAGCAGCTATATGCCGGGATTATTCGGTTTGTATGCGGCTGAAACCGTTATCCGATATTTGGTAAACAAGGAACAATAAATGATACGAACCGTAATATTCGACATGGATGGCGTAATCGTCGACACCGAACCCTTGCATAAATTTGCTTACTATGCGCATTTCGACGAACTGGGTATTGTCGTTTCAGATGAAATGTATGCGACTTTTACCGGAAATTCAACTCGAAACGTTTTTCAAAAACTGAAATCCACATTCGCGATCGAAGCAGAGGTGGAAGATCTGATCCAGCGAAAACGCACCATATTTAATGACGCTTTCGACACCAGTGAAATCTTGTGTTTGCTGCCCGGCGTTAAGGATTTAATCGTTGATCTTAATCAGAACGATATGCAGCTAATACTGGCTTCATCGGCTTCAAAAGGCACCATCGCACGGGTTTTCAATCGGTTTGAACTGACCCGTTATTTTTCACATATCGTTAGCGGGGAAGACTTCCCAAAGTCAAAACCCGATCCTGCTATTTTCATTCATGCCGCCAGACTGTCGGGCGACGGTTTTGATGAATGCGTGGTGATCGAAGATAGCACCAACGGCGTAAAAGCCGCAAAAGCCGCTGGTTTGGCCTGTATTGGTTACAAAAGCGAGCATACGAAATTTCAGGATATCAGCGATGCCGATTGGATTATCTCATCATTCGACGAACTGAACGCTGGTCTCATAAAAAACTTCAAAGCATGATTAAAACTGTAATTTTCGATATGGACGGCGTTTTGGTCGATACCGAACCGTTGCACTACGAGGTGAGTTTGCTGCAATTTGAGGAACTCGGCATTACCATCACCGCTGAATTATATAGTACTTTCACCGGAAACTCCAATAAGAATATCTATCAGAAGATTCGCGACCAATTCGGTTTGACACATTCACTGGACGATTTGCTGCATACCAAGAATTCTCTTTTTATCGACGCATTTAATAACGATTCAAAGCTTGAATTACTTCCCGGTGTACTGAATTTGATCGTTGAGTTGCACCAAAAAGGCATGCAGTTGATAGTCGCTTCATCATCAGAACACATCATCATCGATCTGGTATTCGAAAGATTCCAATTGGGGAAATACTTTTCACATAGGGTTAGCGGCGACGAATTTCCACAGTCCAAGCCACATCCTGCCATATTTTTAAAAGCAGTGGAATTGTCAGGACATTTACCCAATGAATGTATAGTGATCGAAGACAGCACCAATGGCATAAAAGCAGCGAAGGCGGCAGGACTGTACTGCATTGCGTACAAAGGCGAAGCGGAAGGGCAGGATCAGTCGATGGCCGATGAAATTATATATGATTTTACCGATTTGAATTACGATCGCATCAAATCAACCAATACTTAGCGTAGGGCGTTACTGTAAACCGAAAGGCAACGTTCGCGGGCTTCTTTGTGATCTACAATCGGTTGTGAATAATCCAAAGTTTCAAATTCAGGCACCCATTTTCGGATGTATTTAAGTTCTTTATCGAACTTTTTTACTTGTTCCGTGGGATTGAATATTCGGAAGTACGGCGCCGCATCGACGCCACTGCCGGCCGCCCACTGCCAATTGCCAACATTGGAAGCCATCTCATAATCCAAAAGCTTGAGAGCGAAATAGGCTTCACCCCAACGCCAATCGATCAGCAGATGTTTGCACAAAAATCCGGCTACTATCATCCGTACGCGATTATGCATTATTCCGGTTGAGTTTAGTTCGCGCATGCCGGCATCGACAATCGGATAACCTGTTTGACCTTCACACCATTTTTGAAATTCCTGCTCGTCATTTCTCCATTTGATATGATCATATTTCGGTTTGAAACTTCGGGTCGCGGTCTGG
>JADMKR010000152.1 GCA_015478765.1 Flavobacterium sp. | reverse complement strand
GCGAAAGGCAATTTTGGAAAAATATTCGCGATTGTATGACCAAATTTACAGATCGTAAATAGTTAATATAAATGTTAAGAACTAACTCACAATATTGTTAAATAATGTTAAATTAATCTTAGATTTATTAAGTCTAACCAGTTAATTTAATTATTATGAAATTAAAAAACTTTATCCTTGCCGGTTTTGCAGGGGGAATTGTTGATTTTTTGTTAGGATGGTTGTTTTATGGATTTGTATTCAGTTCGTATTTTCCACCCGAACAAATGCCAAACTTGCTTTTCATTTTTCTAGGTTGTATGAGCTTCGGGTTCCTGGCCTCGTACCTTTTTACAGAACTCACTAATTTGACCGTTTTCAGTAGCGGATTAAAAAGAGGTGCGATAGTGGGGTTATTTGTTGCCTTGATTAATAACTTCTTTGTTCGTGCCGGCTCAATGGAGGTTAATTATGAAGGTTTTGCAATCGACGTTGTAATCGCGATAATTATCGGTTCCATTGTCGGTGGCGTTGTTGCTGCCGTGAATGGAGCACTCTCACGGCCGTAGAGCCTCTTTTTATAGTACACTCCTCCGAAGTGGGGAGTTTTTTTTTGGAAAAAAAGCTAAATTTAATATGCGTGCATAGTAAATTTTAATATATTTGAAAATTCGATTTTATGAAAGAGAAAACGATAGATTATATTTTGCGTGCCACATGGCAGGCAGTTTCGAGAATGTATAACGAAGAAGCGGCTAAATACGGCGGCACTATGGCAACCGGATTCGCGTTGCTTAGCATTGATCGGGATAAAGGAACGCCCTCAACGGCACTCGCTCCTAAAATGGGAATGGAAGCCACCAGCCTGACGCGAACATTGAAATCCATGGAGGAAAAGGGGCTTATCATCCGCAAAAAAAATCCGGATGATGGCCGCGGTGTACTGATTTTTTTAACCGAATTTGGAAAAGAAAAACGCGAACTGTCAAAAAACAGCGTAATAAAATTCAACGAACGCATCAAACAAAATGTGTCCGATGAACAATTGCAGAATTTTATAGAAGTTGCCGAAAAAATCAACGAGCTGATACTCGACAGGAATATATTCAACCAAACAGAAAATATTGATGATGAAAAGAATAATTAAAAAGGTAGCGGTAATCGGATCCGGAATCATGGGATCAGGCATCGCATGCCATTTTGCAAACATAGGCGTCGAGGTACTGCTGCTGGATATTGTCCCGCGTGAACTTACCGATGGCGAAATCAAAAAAGGCCTGACGCCGGAAAGCAAAGTTGTTCGCAACCGAATCGTAAATGATCATCTTGCGACAGCCCTCAAATCGAAGCCATCGCCTATCTATCATCCAAAATTTGCCAGCCGTATTACCACCGGTAACACAACCGACGATATGGCAAAAATCAGTGACTGCGATTGGATTATCGAAGTTGTCGTTGAGAGACTCGATATCAAAAAGCAGGTATTCGAACAAATCGAAAAGTTCCGACGTCCAGGCACACTCGTAACATCAAACACCAGCGGAATCCCAATCCACTTTATGAGCGAAGGCCGAAGTGATGAATTCCAGAAACATTTTTGCGGAACACATTTTTTCAATCCGGCGCGATATCTAAAATTATTCGAAATCATCCCGGGTCCGAATACATCGCAGGCAGTACTTGATTTCCTGAACGAATATGGCGAAAAATTCCTGGGCAAAACTTCGGTTGTGGCCAAAGACACACCGGCCTTTATCGGTAACCGCATCGGGATTTTCGGTATCCAAAGCCTCTTCCATCTCGTACAGGAAATGGGTCTCACCGTGGAAGAAGTCGATAAACTGACCGGGCCCGTGATTGGCCGGCCGAAATCAGCTACATTCCGGACCGTTGATGTGGTCGGACTCGATACTTTGGTTCACGTAGCCAACGGATTACATGAAGGAGTTCCGAACGATGAAGCCCATCATCTTTTCAGACTCCCCGACTACGTTCAGAAAATGGTCGGCAACAAATGGCTGGGTAGTAAGTCCGGTCAGGGATTTTATAAAAAAGAAGGAAAAGATATCCTCGCGCTTGACCTGAAAACACTCGAATACCGACCGCAGAAAAAAGCCTCATTTGCGACGCTTGAACTTACCAAAACAATCGAAAAACCTATCGACCGTTTTAAAGTTCTCGTAAAAGGAACCGATAAAGCAGGTGAATTTTACCGAAAGAATTTCGCCGGCATGTTTGCCTACGTTTCGAATCGCATTCCCGAGATCGCTGACGATCTTTATAAAATCGACGATGCCATGAAAGCCGGCTTCGGCTGGGAAAATGGTCCGTTTGAAATTTGGGATGCCATTGGCGTCGAAAAGGGAATCCAGTTACTTAAAGAACAAGGACTTTCTCATGCAACCTGGGTCGACCAAATGCTGGCATCCGGCAGCAAAAGCTTTTATTCTGTTAAAGACGGTGCAACATATTACTACGATCTGACTTCCCAGTCAATGAAGAAGGTTCCTGGCCAGGACGCATTCATAATCCTGAATAACATCCGCGAAAGCAAAAAAGTCTGGGAAAACTCGGGCAGCGTGATCCACGATCTGGGCGACGGCATTCTGAATCTGGAGTTCCGCTCCAAAATGAATACCATCGGCGGCGACGTCCTTCAGGGAATCAACAAAGCGATTGATTTGTCTGAAAAAGAGTACAGCGGACTAGTAATTGGAAATCAGGCAGCGAATTTTTCGGTCGGTGCCAACATAGGAATGATTTTCATGATGGCTGTCGAACAGGAATATGACGAGCTCAACATGGCAATCAAGATGTTCCAGGACACTATGATGCGGGTACGATATTCGGCAATTCCCGTAATTGTGGCGCCACACGGAATGACACTTGGTGGCGGTTGCGAGATGACGATGCATGCCGACAAAGTTGTCGCGGCGGCAGAATCCTATATCGGATTGGTCGAGTTTGGCGTGGGTGTAATTCCCGGCGGCGGCGGATCCAAGGAGATGGCACTTCGAGCGGCAGACACATTCCGCAAAAATGACGTGGAATTGAACGTACTTCAGGAGTATTTCCTTACAATCGGAATGGCGAAAGTCTCCACGTCGGCACACGAAGCATACGATTTAGGCATTTTACAACATGGAAAAGATATTGTTGTGGTCAACAAAGACCGCCAGATCGCCGAAGCCAAAAAACACGCGCTCATAATGGCCGAAGCCGGTTATACACAGCCTATCCGGCGCAAAGACATCAAGGTTTTAGGCAAGCAGGCCCTGGGGATGTTCCTTGTCGGGACCGATCAGATGCAAGCCGCGAAGTACATATCGGAACACGATCAAAAAATCGCAAACAAACTCGCATACGTCATGGCGGGCGGCGACCTGTCGGAACCAACATTGGTCTCTGAGCAGTACCTGCTCGACCTCGAACGCGAAGCCTTCCTTTCTCTGTGCACCGAGCGCAAAACATTGGAACGGATTCAGCATATGCTCACAAAAGGTAAACCGTTGCGGAATTAGGAGCAGTGGCAATACGCCATTAATCACGTAGGGTCCCGTTTTCCGCTCTATCTTTTGTTTTTAGGATAAAGCAACTATAACGAGAAATCAAAATATAAAAAACAAAAGGATGCCGCTGCAACCGGGGCTATTTATCAAAACCCGATTTTCAATTGGCCGTCATAACAAAATATAAAATACAATGAAAACAGCCTATATAGTAAAAGCATACCGCACCGCTGTTGGCAAAGCACCAAAAGGAGTCTTCCGTTTCAAACGTCCCGACGAACTTGCCGCAGAAACCATACAATATATGATGGCGCAATTGCCCGATTTCGACAAATCGCGAATTGATGACGTGATGGTGGGCAATGCAATGCCCGAGGCCGAACAAGGTTTAAACGTTGGCCGCCTGATCTCATTGATGGGATTAAAGATTGAAGATGTTCCCGGCGTCACAGTGAATCGCTATTGCGCTTCGGGATTGGAAACCATTGGTATGGCAACAGCTAAAATTCAGTCTGGTATGGCCGAGTGCATCATCGCCGGGGGTGCCGAAAGCATGAGTTTCATCCCAATGGGCGGCTACAAACCTACTCCCGACTATGCAGTGGCGAAAGCCGGAAACGAAGATTACTATTGGGGAATGGGCCTCACCGCCGAAGCAGTCGCCAATAAATACAATGTTTCACGGGAGGACCAGGATGAATTTGCTTTCAATTCGCATCAAAAAGCGTTGAAAGCTCAGGCCGAAGGAAAATTCGACAACCAAATCGTACCCATAACTATCGAACAAATATTTGTCAATGAAAACGGTAAAAAAGAAACCCGATCATATACCGTCACTAAAGATGAGGGTCCACGCGCCGACACCACCATTGAGGCACTGAATAAACTCCGACCGGTTTTTGCAGACGGCGGAAGTGTCACAGCAGGAAATTCATCACAAATGAGCGACGGCGCCGCGTTTGTTTTGGTTATGAGCGAGAACATGATGAATGAGCTTGGCCTTCAGCCAATCGCGCGACTAATAAACTATGCATCGGCAGGTGTGGAACCGCGTTTTATGGGTATTGGCCCAATCAAGGCAATTCCGAAAGCGCTGAAACAGGCCGGCATTTCGCAGAATGAAATTGAACTTATCGAACTAAACGAAGCCTTCGCCTCGCAATCTCTGGCAGTCATACGGGAACTCGATTTGAATCCGGATATCGTAAATGTAAACGGAGGTGCCATTGCATTAGGTCATCCACTTGGATGCAGCGGTGCTAAACTGTCGGTGCAACTTTTCGATGAGATGAAAAAGCGTGGCAACAAATACGGATTAGTGACAATGTGCGTGGGTACCGGTCAGGGAAGCGCAGGCGTATTCGAAATCTATTAACCACCAAACACAACTATAACATGTCAACAGAAACATTACAAGAACCAACACGAGGCGGCCAATTCATCGTCAAAGAGACGCGGTGCGAAGATATTTTTACACCGGAGGATTTTACCGACGAGCAGCAGATGATGCGTGACTCGGTCAAAGAATTTGTAGATAAGGAAATTTGGCCAAACAAAGACCGCTTCGAAAATAAGGATTATGCGTTCACTGAAGAATGCATGCGAAAAGCTGGTGAAATGGGCTTTTTAGGGGTTGCAGTACCGGAGGCTTACGGCGGACTGGGAATGGGATTTGTTGACACCGTATTGGTTTGCGATTACATATCGGGCGCGACAGGCTCGTTTTCGACGGCGTTCGGTGCGCACACCGGCATCGGTACACTGCCAATTACATTATACGGGACCGAAGAACAGAAGAGAAAGTATGTGCCGAAATTGGCTACAGGCGAATGGTTCGGGGCATATTGCTTAACCGAACCGGGCGCGGGATCTGATGCCAATTCGGGTAAAACAAAAGCGGTTCTTTCGGACGACGGCACCCATTATAAAATCACCGGACAAAAAATGTGGATCTCCAATGCCGGCTTTTGCAGTGTGTTTATAGTATTTGCGCGTATAGAAGATGATAAAAATATTACGGGATTCATTGTTGAAAATGACCCGTCCAACGGAATTTCGATGAACGAGGAAGAGCATAAACTCGGAATCCGCGCATCATCTACACGGCAGGTATTTTTTAGCGATACAAAAGTTCCGATTGAGAATATGTTATCGAGTCGGGGTAACGGATTTAAGATAGCCATGAATGCGCTAAATGTAGGCAGAATAAAACTCGCTGCAGCATGTTTGGATGCTCAGCGCCGCGTGATTAGCGGGGCGGTGAAGTATGCAAATGAGCGTGTGCTATTTGACACACCAATCGCCCAATTTGGTGCAATAAGGCTTAAGCTTGCGGAAATGGCAGCAAGTTGCTACGCCGGAGAAAGCGCTACATACAGAGCTTCGAAAGACATTGAAAACCGGATTGCAGCCAGGGAAGCCGATGGCGCGTCGCATCAAGAAGCCGAATTGAAAGGAGTTGAAGAATATGCGATTGAATGTTCGATTTTGAAAGTGGCGGTATCTGAAGATATACAAAATTGTTCCGATGAAGGAATACAAATATTCGGCGGAATGGGATTTTCTGAAGACACACCTATGGAAAGTGCCTGGCGCGATGCCCGAATTTCGAGGATCTATGAAGGAACCAATGAAATAAACAGAATGTTATCGGTAGGAATGCTGATTAAAAAAGCGATGAAAGGCCATGTTGACCTACTCGGACCCGCTACAAAAGTCGGCGAGGAACTGATGGGAATTCCGGATTTCGATATACCTGATTACTCGGAGCTGTTTTCGGAAGAAAAAGCGTTGATTAAACAGTTGAAGAAGGCGTTTTTGATGGTGGCCGGAGGTGCAGTACAAAAGTATGGAACCGATCTGGATTCGCATCAGCAGTTGCTATTGGCCGCATCCGATATGCTTATCGAAATCTACATGGCAGAATCTGCTATCCTGCGCACTGAGAAATTGGTTAAAAATCAGGGTAATGGTGAATTTTCAGAACAGGTCGCAATGGCCAAATTGTATTTGTTCCATGCGGTTGATACAATTGTTAAAAAAGGGAAGGAAAGTATAATTTCGTTTGCCGAGGGCGATGAACAGCGAATGATGTTGATGGGACTTCGCCGCTTCACCAAGTATAATAATATGCCAAACATCGTTGCGCTGCGGGAGCAAATTGCCAGTAAGCTAGTAGATGAAAATGAATATTGTTTCTAAGAGAGTTTTAGTTTTGTTGGAGAAACCGTTGTGATTAGTTTTACAGCGGTTTTTTTTGGGCATGAAAAAAGCGGCCTATGAGGAAGCGGCCGCTTTAACTTGCAATTATGCTCTTAAACATAATGCAAAAACCAAACAAACATTTATCGTGAACAATAGCAATTTATTTTCTGAACATAAATCCGTTGCTTAATCGTACAATACAAAATTGGGATTTTGGCAGCAGATTTAGTTATATAATGTTCATGTAATGTTACACGATTTGCCGATTACATCGACGATCCTGTGCCGGCACCTTGTGATTTACGTGCGCCTGAATTGGTTCCACTAGCAGAGCTACCGCTGGTGCTTGCTGCAAACTCGCCTGATCCTGATGCTGATTGGCCAGTGAATTCGTTAATTTTCGACTTAACGTTTTCAACAGTTCCTGAAGCAGAATCTACAAGGTTACCAAATTTATCACGAAGATTATTTTTGTAGTCATTTCCTTTAGTGGAAATTTTTCTGCGGATGTCGCTACCTTTTTCTGGTGCGAATAAAATTCCCATCGCTGCTCCAACAGCAACACCTGCAAATAAACCTAATAACATTTTCTGATTATTCATAATATTTAATATTTAAGTGATTGTAAAAAATTTTAATTTTGTATTCTCCTGGGTTCGTCTACAACGGTTTACGTCCCTGGATAATTCTCAGTAATACTACAATTACCGCAATGACTAAAAGAATGTGGATGATACCTCCCGCAGCGTAGCCGAAAAAGCCTATCGCCCAGATAATAATCAAAATGACAGCGATTGTATACAATAGATTTCCCATAATAGTTGATTTTAAGGTTTATATAAATTAAGGTTAGTTATTTAAGTTTTTCATGAAGTTGTTTGGTATGATCTAAATGCCCTCGTAACGTAGCAAGATTCTTTTCAGCCCAGGATTTGATTTCCGCATCTTGAGATTCGCGAATGTATTCCTCGTATTCGTTGACAGCTTTCTCATGCTTATCAACCATAATATCAAGATATTTTTTGTCGAAATCGGCACCGGTTTTATCATTTAAATCCTTATACTCATCTATTTGATCGGTTGCGATCGACATCGGGACAACAATCTGCTTCTGCTCAGCCAACATTTTCACTTCATTAAACGAGGTGGTATGGGCATCTGTCATCATCTTTCCGTGACTTGCAACTTCAGCATTGGCACTTTTTGCAGCCAGCTTACCCAGTTCGATTTCTTTCAGATCGAGTGCGGCAGCATCCACCAGAAATTCGGCATCGTCTTCTTTTGCATCATTAGTGATGACTTCTTCATTTTGATCTTCTGCAGCTTCCTTGGCATCTGGTTCATTTTTACAAGAAACTGTTGTAATAGTAACTAATATAAAACTGCAAAACAGTAATAAAAAGCGCGGAAAAGAGAAAAATTTGTTCATCTGTTATTGAATTTATGTTAATTAATTCGTAGTAGTACAAAGATGGCACAGATGTTAAAATTTGGGGTTACAGTATATCTATAAAGTGTTACATCATATTCATATGATGTAAAATTATAAGAGAAAGGATTTGCAGAAGAGAACTAAACCGGTAGAATCACTTTAAACGTAGCGCCCTGGCCCAAGCTGCTTTCAGCGAATATAAATCCGTTGTGATTCTGGACCATTTTCTTGCAGATCGCCAAACCCATACCGGTTCCGGAATATTGGTCCTTATCGTGAAGTCGGTGGAACAGTACAAAAATCCTGTCGGCGTACGATTGGTCAAAGCCAATTCCATTGTCAGTGAATGAGAGACAATGGTATTTTTTTGACGACGGTAATTTTACTTCGTTGATTTGAGCTCCGGAGTGCTGAACATAACTGATAGAAATTTCCGGAGCGATATTGTCGCGCCGATATTTGATAGAATTCCCGAGCAAATTCAAAAACAATTGCTGCATTTGGTGGCAAACAGCTTTAATGGTAGGTAAATCTTCAGAGATGATAGTTGCATTACTATCCTCAATAGCCTGAGATAAGTCGGTTTTTACATCTATTAGCGTTTTATTCAAATCGCACAGTTCGGGCTTCTTATCATTTTTACTTAAACGCGAATAGATGAGCAGATCGTCGATCAATAGCTGCGCCCTATTGGCCGAACTGCGGATGCGCGAAATATAAGTATTGGTTTCGTCGGAAAGCTTTGTTAAGTCGGTTGAATCAATACGGGAAATAAACATCTGAATTTTTCGCAATGGTTCCTGCAGATCGTGGCTGACAATATGATTAAAGGACGAAAGTTCGGCATTGCTGCTTTTGAGCTGCTGATTTCGCCTTTCCAGTTTAAGTGTGTTTTTATGCTGAACAGTCACGTCGGCATCAACTCCAATAATAACCTCGTTGCCTTCGCCATCGCGGCCGCGTTTTGAAATCGAACGGATATAGCTCGTTTTTCCGTCTGGTCGGCGAAGCCGATAATAGATGGAATGTGGTTCACTGTTGTTTCGTTCCAGACTCAGGCGTACTTTCCTGCGGTCGGCCGGATGGACACTTTGAAGAAACTTCTCGAGCGAAGGTTCGAATGCACCCGGTTTGTAACCCATAACCTGGAATTTATTATCGGAAAACCAAAAATGTCGCGACCCGGGATCGAATTGCCAATGGGATATCTCACCTATGCGTTCGGCGTCATTGAAAGTTTCATTAATAATTTGAAGCGACCGGTTCAGCTTTTTCATCTGACGCAGGTCATGACTAATCCGCAAAAAGGAGAATAGGAATATCACCACCGAAAAAACAACCAGAAGCAGTGAGGTGACGGGTGTAATCGAAATTTCATCTCCGTGATTTTTCTCCTGTCGTTCCAGGATTACAGCCTCTTTCGCTATAATGTCTTCTACAAGGCTCCTGATCTTGTCCATGACAACCTTCTCCTCGCGAATCATTTTTTTAAATTCGTTAGATTCTAATGGCATCCGGCTGGAGGCCACCAGAATATCGCGCATAAGCCTGAATCGATCGTTGGTCAATACGGTGAGTTGGTCGATCTCACGCTGTCGGACCGGATTATTACGGGTAAGCGATTTGATTCCAATCAGTGCTTTGTTGATACGAACGTGCGCATAATTGTATCGATCGAGATAGTGCTCTTCCCGGGTAATGATGAACCCGCGCTGGGAAGCCTCGGCATCTTTTAATTCTGAGAACATGTGCTCGAGATCGATGCGAACTTTATGCGAGCGCGTCACCGAATCTTGTGATGCTGAAAGTGCCTGAATTTGCCGCAAGGATATACTGCCAATAAAGAAGAGTATAAAAATTGAGATAACGAAAGCGACAGCCCAGAAACCTGATGGTGTTACATACTTCCTGATACTCATGTATATTTATTTAGATGCTAAACAGAAAATTATCCCTGTTTAAACCACTACTATGGTAGTGCCAGTTAATATTAAGAACCTCGGTGAGGACTTTCTGAAGCGTTCCGAAATCCTTCGGCTTGCGAATGTAGACATGTGCACCTGCAAGAAAGGTATTTTCAATATCATCCTCCGAGCCTGAGGTCGAGTATATCGCAATGGTCAAATTTCGCAATCTAGGATTATTTCTAATTTCCGTTAAACAATCAAGACCACTTTTACACGGCATATTTAAATCGAGAAATAATATGTGAGGAAGCGGGTTATCCTTATTTTCTAGGTAATCCATAAGTTCTTCACCGTTACTTACGGAGATGAGTGTCGTTTCCATTTTAACGGCATGAATAGCGTCCCTGAAGAAATTTCGATCATCTTCATCATCGTCTGCTAACAAAATGCGACATACCTCTTTATCCATTACCTATCAATTACGCTGCACAGCATATAAGTGAGATGCCGCCCCAATTAGCGGGCATTTACTCGTTTCTTTATTATCCGCTGAAAAGCAGTCGGGGTTAAGCCGGTTGTTTTTTTGAACTGATTGGAAAGATGCGCTACACTGCTGTAATTAAGCTGATACGATATTTCTGTAAGTGTCAGCTCGCCTTCTATAATCAGTTGTTTGGCACGCTCTATTTTCTGAATTATTATAAAATTCTCAATGGAGGAATAGGTAACTTCCGAAAATAAATTTGATATGTAGCCGTAACTGTGATTTAATCTGTCGGCTAAATATGTAGATATATTTGTGTTGGGAAGTTTCTCCTTTTCATAGATCATTTCAATAATTATATCTTTCGTTTTCTCAATAAGCGTGTTCTTATGATTGCTGACGATTTTGATTCCGTACCGATCCAAAGCGTCATCTAACTGTTTTTGCACTTCAGGAGTCATTGGGGTCAAAATCTCGACTTCGCCCAGTTCTTTTAGTTCATATTCAAGATTAAGTTTCTCCAGTTGCTCCTGCAGAATTATCTTGCAGGCCAGGTTGATATCGTATTTAATGTAAAGTTTCATTTTCGACGGTGTTTTGAAAAGTAAATATATATAAAATACGCTATCAATTAAAGAAGTCGCGCGAATAATAGCCTTTAGACCGTTAAAGGGTTGTTAAGGGCTTGACCTCCGCGCGTCTTTTAGCTACCTTTGAGTGAATTCAAAAATTATAATTATGAAAAAAATCGCTATTTATTCGGCTGCGATCTTTGCAATTGCCGTTGGATGTAAAACTGCCGTATCGGAAACGGAAACAAAAACGCTCTCCCTGGATTTGCAGGCCAAGAGTGGCAGTAATGTAAGTGGGACTGTGGAATTCACCCAAAAAAACGGCGAAGTTTCCATGATTGCAAATATTGAAGGTTTGACGCCCGGAATTCACGCCATCCATATACATGAAAAGTCCGATTGTTCTGCAGCCGATGCCAGCTCTGCCGGTGGCCATTGGAATCCAACTTTTACCAAGCACGGTAAATGGGGAAGCGAATCCTATCATAAAGGTGACATAGGAAATTTTCCAGCAGATACCGATGGTCGCGGAACTATTTCTTTCTCGACAAAAGAATGGTGCATTGGATGCGGCGATCCAACCAAGGATATTTTAGGGAAAAGTATTGTAGTCCATGAAGGTACCGATGATTACGTGTCGCAGCCATCCGGAGATGCAGGTGGCCGAGTAGCCTGTACAGCCTTAATTCAATAACTTTCACATAACTTATCGATCTTGAAAAAGTGTTACTTTTGACGCATATAACCGCCAAATGATTAATCCATCGGCCACAGGCTGGATTGTAAAGTTTTTCATCAGCCAGCCACCGCCGGTCGAAATCCGTTCGCTGTCGGATTTTTATTCAGGCTTACGTGAAACCGGCTTTATTTATGGCCATGTGGTGTCATTAAATGTAACGAAACCTATTATTACCAAAGGTTGGCAAGCCGATGAGTATTCTAAGGTAGCTTTGCTAAAAACGCTTTATCAGGTGTTTGTGAATTCGGGCAAGCGTGATTCCGCGCAGTTTATCGCCGAAGCCGTTTCTTTTTACAATCAAATGAATCCGAAAGGTTTCGATTTATTTGAGAAGATGTTGCCGGCCAATTCAGCGGCGGTGAATCTTGAACGGATAATCGATGCCAGAGTTCGCACCAATGACAATTTCATCAGCAAGAATTTCTCGCATATTGTGACCAATGCGCTTCTGTTTATGGATGTGTTGGCGTTTCAGAAATATTTGACTCACGGCAGTATTCCTGAAAAATATCTAAAACGCCTGGAGGAAATAATTATAAGCGTAGTGTCGCTGGCCCTGAAGACTAAATCTTCAAAGTCGGTGCACGACTCGCTACTCATAAAGATGTTTGAAGCTTCCGTTCGATACAGTAAATTTTCAAAAGTGAGTTTGCTTGATTCGGATACTTCGCACGTCAATAATATAACCGAAGAGCTTGAGAAATTATACCTGCTTGATCTCGCGGCAATGGCAATGTACAGTGATGGCACCGTGGAAAAGGCTGAAAGCGATTTTCTACAGACTTTGGGAATCGAACTTCAGATTTCAAGCCAAGCGGTAGCCGACAGCATTGAAGCGACCAACCGGTTCATATTAAAATACCGTGACACTATCCCCTATTTTCATTATTCAAATCCGGTAAAGCATTTTTACGACCGCATGACACAAAGTGTTGTTGTACTTATCACAAGAAATAAAAGCCGATTGATACAGGAAATCAGGCAGAGTCGGGATTTGATGGTGTTACTTGCGCAATCGGCGCGAAGGGATCTCAACGAAAAAGAAAAGAAAAAGGTTAAAAAACAACTGCTGGAGATTTGCAAAACAATTCCATCATTGACCATTTTTTTGTTGCCTGGCGGAAGTTTGCTATTGCCAATACTTATTAAATTCATTCCACAATTACTGCCGTCGGCGTTCAATGAAAACAATAGTCTGGAATAAAAAAAGCCTTCAACTAATCGTTGAAGGCAATTTCGAATATTGAATATTCTGTTAGAATTTTAACTGGTATACCTCGTCAAGATCCATTTCAGAACTGATATTCACTTCAAGATCATTTACCAGACCCGAATGAAGTCCATATGCCCAGCCGTGTAGTGAAAGCGCCTGCCCTATCTTCCAGGCTCCCTGAACAATGGATGTTTTCGCCAGATCAAAAACCGCTTCCTTAACATTCAGTTCAACAAAAAGATCGAATCGCTTAACCTCATCTGTTACGGCATCAAGTTGCGCTTGGTGCAGTCGGTAGACATTTTTAATGTGTCGGATCCAGTTGTCGATGATACCGATTGAATCATTGCACATCGCCGCTTTCACACCACCGCAACCATAATGGCCGCAAACGATCACGTGTTTTACTTTGAGAACATTGACTGCATAATCCAATACACTCAGCATGTTCATATCAGAATGTACTACCATATTGGCAATGTTTCGGTGTACGAAAACCTCACCCGGTTTGGTACCAATAATTTCATTTGCCGGTACACGGCTATCAGAACAACCTATCCACAGCAATGGCGGAGTTTGTCCTTTTGCCAAATCAGCGAAATAGTCAGGATTCTTTTCAATGGTATTTGCTACCCATTGTTTATTATTCTCAAGTATCTGTTTATAAAAAGTACTCATCTGTAAAATATTTTGGTTAAAAATAATATAATTAATGACAGCATGTGCTATCGCAACCCGGATTCGGCCAGTTCAGGTTCAGGTTTAGCAGTTGCCTGATGAGGATGCTCATGTTCGAAAAACACCTTATTAGCGGCTTCATCGGTATTCTCCAAATCATACGCTTCTTTGAACCCCTTAAGTTTTACTTTTATATTGTCCTCCTTGGCACGCGTCATTTTAAATTCCTTGATAAGATCCAAGATATCATGTGCAATGTAGACGGTGTCGGACGCATTAATAATAACCTTGGAATTTTCCGGCAAATTATTAAGAGTAGATTTGATCGCCGCCTTATTCAGGAACGATACTTCCTGCGCAAGGTCTATGTGAATGATATCGCCACTTTCGTAGTTCTCTTTGCGGAAATTGTAAGCCCGTTTCAGATTACCCCGCAGAATAAATATTACGCTGATGACTATTCCGAAAAGAACGCCTTTTAGCAAATCAGTGAAAACAACCCCAAGAACTGTAGCGATAAACGGTACAAATTGATACTTGCCTCTTACCCAAAACCGCTTGATCGTCGATGGCTTAGCCAGTTTATAACCAACCAGTAACAGCACTGCAGCGAGTGTAGCCAAAGGAATCCGATTCAACAGAAACGGAATCGCCAATACACTGACGAAAAGCAATCCACCGTGGATTATTGTCGACATTTTAGATTTTGCGCCTGCGTTGGCATTGGTTGAAGTCCGAACCACCACCGAGGTCAGAGGCAATCCTCCTAAAAATCCACTTACGAGGTTTCCAATGCCTTGCGCCTTCAGTTCAAGGTTGGTATTGGTATATCGCTTTTGAACGTCCATTCTGTCGGCAGCTTCGATACAAAGCAGTGTTTCAACCGATGCAACAATCGCAATGGTCGCTCCTGTAATCCACACTTGCGGATTTATCAACGCCGTGAAATCCGGAAAAAGCACAATGTTTTTGAAATCGGCCAAAGTCTCCGGTACCGGTAGTGAAACCAAATGTTCCTTCGAAATAGCCAGGCTGCTGCCTGTTGCAATAAACAATTCATTTAGGAGCACTCCAACTACTACGGCCACCAATGCACCCGGAATCAATTTCATCTTTTTCAGAAATCCAATTTTTTCCCAGGAGATTAGAATAGCCAGTGAAATGACAGTGATAATTACCGCGCCCAGCTGTATATAGTCGAAGGCACCCATGATGGTCGAAAAGGTATTTGAGCCGTCGCGCTGTAAGAAGGATTCATTCCCTTCGAATTCAGTATCATATCCGAGCGCGTGCGGAATTTGCTTAAGGATTATAATGATCCCGATACCGGCCAGCATGCCTTCGATAACATTGGTTGGGAAGTAGTTCGAAATACTCCCGGCCTTTACAAAACCAAGGACCAACTGAAAGAATCCAGCTACCACAACTGCAGTCAGGAAGATATCAAACGCGCCGAAATCGGTGATGGCCACCAATACAATTGCAGTAAGCCCGGCCGCCGGTCCGGATACGCTTAAATGCGAATTACTGAGAAATCCCACGACGATACCGCCAACAATTCCGGCGATTACGCCTGATAATGGCGGTGCACCCGACGCTAACGCAATACCTAAACAAAGTGGCAAGGCTACGAGAAAAACTACCAGACCTGAAGCGAAATCCGATTTCAGGTTGGCCAAAAGATTTATTTTTTTTGACATATAGAAAGTTTAATACAATAATAGTTAGGAACCACAAATATTTGCGATACCGAAAAAATCGAATGTATTAAACCTGTTCTGGTGGGGGAATGAAAATAGTGGTGAAAACATTGTCGTGCTTTGACAAATTTTCATAACATATTAGACCGGAAGTAAGTTGCGTGATGTACAAAATTGAAGAATGGCTGGTTAGCTTATATTCAACTTTGATCTCTTTGTGGGATAGTTCCTCTTCGGTCATACTAAAAAAAGCGGCAGTTTCAGCACTCTTTTCAATCAGGCTAACGACCGTAGGCGTTGCCAGGAATGCAATGAAAACAAAAAGCATAATTTTTACCGCTAATTTCATGTATGCAAAAATATACGGTTGAATGTTTATTTCAATGGCATATTAAAATAATTAATCGAAATTTAACAATTATAAAAAACGAGAGATTCTATCTACAATGATTCCTCTAGCCAGGCGTTCATCATCCATATGGTTTTTTCCTGTTCGGCGATGAAGTCACTCATCATCGCATTGGTTCCTTCGTCATTTATTTCACCCGATTTGTCAAGTATCATCCTTTCGATCTGAAGCAAACCGGATAAAGATTCCACCACAAGTTGGACAGCTTTCTCATCGTTGGAAATATTTTGTCCGATGGTTAGCTTATTATTAGCGATATAATCTTCGAAGGTGTGGAGTGGTTTGCCACCTATTGTAAGTACACGTTCAGCTATCAGATCGATCTTCAACTGTGCATCATTGTATAATTCTTCGAATTTTACGTGCAGATCGAAGAAGCGCTTTCCCCGAATATTCCAATGCACGCCGCGAAGGTTCTGATAGTATACTTGGAAATTGGACAATAAAACGTTCAGTTCTGTTACAATTTTCTCTGATTCTTTAATGGGCAATCCTATTAAATTTGTTTTCATGTTTACCTATTTTAAGTTGGTTGAAATTAGTGAAA
Source organism: Flavobacterium sp. (assembly GCA_015478765.1). Classification (GTDB taxonomy): domain Bacteria; phylum Bacteroidota; class Bacteroidia; order Flavobacteriales; family Flavobacteriaceae; genus Flavobacterium. The sequence goes on along the minus strand of JADMKR010000152.1, from coordinate 4,932 downwards.
AATAAGCGCTTTTACAATAAATAAATCTTATAGTTTTCATATTTTTATAGTAAATACTATATTATGACAATTACTCAATTGCAATACATCCTGGCAGTGGCCGAACATCGAAATTTTACGCTTGCCGCAGAAAAGACATTTGTTACCCAACCAACGTTGAGCATGCAAATCCAAAAAGTTGAGGAGGAATTGGATGCAATCATTTTTGACCGCAGCAAGAAGCCGATACAGCTCACGGAAATAGGAGAAAAAATAGTAAGTCAGGCCAAAAACATCGTTCACGAGGCCACCAGAATGAAAGATATAGTTGAGCAACAAAAAGGATTTATAGGCGGTGAATTTCGCCTGGGCATTATCCCGACTGTCATGCCCACGCTGCTTCCGATGTTCCTGGGAAACTTCGTTAAAAAATATCCAAAGGTGAAACTGATGATCGAGGAGCTGAACACCGACGAAATAATCGCCCGTTTAAAGGCCGGACATCTGGACGCCGCCATAGCCGCCACCCCACTTGAAGAGGAAAAGTTGAAAGAGATAGTCTTATATTTTGAACCATTTGTCGCGTACATACCAGACAACCACCGCATAACTGATAAGATTGAGATTGAAATTTCGGATTTGGATGTTGATGAAATATTACTGCTGCAGGATGGTCACTGTTTCAGGGACGGAATTCTCAACCTTTGTAAAAACGCAGGCAACCCCGAACAGTCCAAATTCCAGCTTGAAAGTGGCAGTTTTGAAACTCTTATAAAACTGGCCGATGAAGGTATGGGGCTAACGCTTTTACCTTACCTGCACACTCTTGATCTAAAACCGGAAGGAAAGAAGAGATTACGGCATTTCAAGGAACCGCAGCCCGCTCGGGAAGTTAGCCTAATATATCCGAAAAATGCATTGAAAATCCATATTATCGATGTACTTCGAAGCACAATCTCGGGAGTAATAAAAGGCGCGATCATCTACCAAAATTTCAAAATCATAAGTCCGTTAAAAAAATAAAGGAGCCTAAGCTCCTTTTTTATGCGGCAACCAGTCCGACAACGTACAAACATGGCCTTAATTCCGGTTTTTGATCTGTAAAAAATAAAAGCCAATTCCGAAGTTGTTCCAATTCGTACGGCAGTAATACCTTTACCGCTTTCTTAAGTTCCTTGATGAATAGTACCTGGTCGAAACTTACTCTTTCGAGCACCGATTTGGTATAATCATAAATCATTCGGGACATAAATATTAGTTTTGGTTATTATCGATAAGAACGTGAGGTAAAACTAAAGTAATTCAGTAATACAATCAACAAAAATCATCGACAAAATGCATATTTAACCGATAAAAGGTAAAATTTACACTAATATTATAAGAAATATTTTACACGGATTTGAATTCGCACAAAAAAAAGAGCGATCAGCTCTTTTCAATTATAAAGTTTGACATAATTCAGGCATTGCCGCAGTTCTGGTTTTTCTACTGTGAATTGAAATAGCCATTCTGTTAATTTTTCAATTTCGTAAGGCAGCAAAATTTTTAAAGCTTTTTCCAGTTCTTTGCAGAAAAGTAAAGGATTAAAACTAACTCTTTCAAGGATTGTTTTGGTATAAGCAAACATAGTTCTCTTCATAATTATGTAAGATTTTCATCTGTTTGTGTAATATTTTACCAAATATAGAAAAAAAATCCATCAAATCAATATCGGGTATGTTAAATCGGCATTATGCTTTTTTGCGCCCGAAACATCTCGCGCTTGCCGGGTGGCCCGGCTAGTTTCGCGACCGTAAAACCGGCATCCATCATATTGCGTTTCACAATGCCTCTCGCTGCATAGGTTACCAACATCCCGCCAGGTTTTAGGGCGTTGAACATTCGTCGGAAAATATCAGCAGACCATAACTCCGGCTGTACATCAAAGCCGAATGCATCAAAAAATATTAAGTCGTACTTATCAGAATCGGTGATTTCCTGAAAAAATTGCCGCCGTTTGGTGAAATTAAATTTTGGATCAATTGATATCAGTTCGCCCCAGGGTGCGCCGTGCATTTTTTCAAAAACGTGCCGATGTTGGTTCGCTTGCAACTGATCCACGAAATTCATAGCATTGGCTTCATCTTCACTGATCGGAAAAGCTTCGATCCCCGTATAGTCGACAACTAAATTCCGATCCAAAGCCGACAGAAAAGTGACAAAAGCATTAAGTCCGGTTCCGAAACCAATTTCCATTATAGCCACTTTCCCGTCAAACAGGTTTAATCCGTTGCCTATAAAAACATGCAGCGCTTCCTGAATGGCGCCATGCCTCGAATGATACGATTCGTTCCAGTCCTTTATGTGAATTGTGGTCGAACCGTCACTGGTAGTTTGAATCTGCCGTTCCACTTACTCGATATACAGTTTCTTGATTCTCGGAATTGGGCCGCCGCACTTCACCTGATGGCATTCTATACAAGCCTTTACACCTTCGTTGAAATGCGTCTTGGCATTGTCTGGATCCTCGTATATCAGCTTCTGCGCGTTTATGAACCGCTCTGCCTGCTCTTTGAAGAAGGCATCGTTTTCGGTGTCATCTGTCATGGCGGCACGGTGGATCTCCATAAAGTGATTCGGAAATGCACCAATGGTATCGCCTTTCATTATTCTTTCCTTAAGACGCTGGTTGTCGACATACATTTGTTCCATCAGCAAAGACATCTCTGACATAGTGTACATTTCAAAGTCTTTGCCGGCTGCGGTTGTTTCCTGGGTTTCCGTCACCTTTTCGGCCGATTTCTCCTGGCAACTATATAATGCAATTCCGATTAATAAAAACAAATAATAGTGTTTCATTATTTTTGGATTAGCACACCGTCGGCCTGAAACGCATATGTAATTTTCGGTTCTTTGATTTTATCGATGGCGTCCTGGGTCTCGCCTCCATCTTTTGTATAATGCTTGAGGTCGTCCACCGATATAACATCGACAAAAGCCCGCCCATTTACGATAGCTTCCGAATTATCGGCATTCAACGGAACAAAAAAGCCGTAATCCTTGAAACGTACGAAAGACTCTTTTCCTGCGAGGTCCATCTTCATCCAGCAACCCTTCTTCTTGCAAACCTCAGTGATTTTCGATTTGAATTTCACTGCTATGGTATCGCCTTTCTTTAAAGTGCTGTATTTTTTCAACATCTGCTCTTGCGAAAGTACTTTTTCAGTAGTAAAATTCTGGCCGAATGTGGCGTACTGTACTTCTATGGCTTTATTTTCCGGTGCGGAAATTTCGATGGTTTTCACATCGGTTTCAGCTTCCGATGGTGATAGATTGTCAACTAGTGTATCCCGGGAAATACTATCGCTTGGTGTCTCCAAAACCGGATCGGGTGCAGTTTCATGATTTTCATTTTTGCAACCAAACAATCCGATGCACATTGCCAAAATAATCAAATTTTTCATAATCGAAGTTTTCATTGTTCGTGGCAAAAATACAAGAATAAAATTTACTGCAAATTATAATATGAAATTGATAATCAGATATAAATCCGACTGACAAAAACCAACCACCAAATGACGACTCAACCGTGAACCATTTACATTTTTTTCCTACTTTAGCCTTAGTGATAGTCCGCACTTTACCTTCACCCAAATACGTCAAATCTCTTTATATGTCTCAAAATCGAAATTCGCCTATAAAAATTACGCATGCTCCAGAATCAAAAATCAATTCGGTCGATTTCGAAGGACTGATATTTGGCAGCATTTTTACCGATCACATGTTGACCTGCGATTATATTGATGGAAATTGGGATAAACCGGAAATTAAACCGTACGCACCTTTCATGATCGACCCTTCAGCCAAAGTCTTTCATTATGGCCAGGCAATATTCGAAGGAATGAAAGCATTTAAAGACGATAACAACGACGTATGGCTCTTTCGGCCGGCTGAAAATTTCGAACGCTTCAACAAATCTGCCGCACGAATGGCCATGCCGGAGGTTCCTGCTGAAATATTCATGGATGGATTGCGTCAACTCGTCGACCTTGAGCGCAATTGGATAAAATCGGGCGCCGGTAATTCATTATACATCCGACCTTTCATGATTGCCGTGGGTACAGGTGTAATGGCGACACCTTCGCAACATTATCGGTTCATGATAATACTTTCGCCGGCCAAATCGTATTATTCAGGCGATGTCAAAGTCATTATTGCAGAATATTACAGCCGTGCCGCTAATGGCGGAATTGGAGCTGCAAAAGCCGCGGGGAACTATGCTGCACAGTTTTATCCAACGAAACTTGCAAACGAGAAAGGTTTCCAACAAATCATCTGGACCGATGATGCGACGCATACAAAACTTGAAGAAGCCGGCACTATGAATGTTTTCGTCCGTATTGGCGATACTTTATTGACAGCACCCACGAGTGAGCGAATTCTCGACGGTGTAACCCGAAAAAGCCTGATTCAATTGGCCCAAAAGTGCGGTATCAACTTGGATATCCGTTCTGTTCTGGTAAACGAAATTGTCGAGGCAGCGCGTGACGGCAGTCTCAAAGAAATATTTGGGGCCGGTACTGCAGCCGTGGTAAATCCAATCAAAGGCTTTTCGTATCAGGACACCTACTACGAACTCGCAACGCCTGATGATTCTTTTGCGCTCCAACTTAAAAAGGAACTAAACGATATTCAGTACCGGCTTGCGGAAGACGTTTTTGGGTGGATGGAAAAAGTATAAATTAGATCTGCGACTCCAATATAGTCTTGAAATCCGGTTTGAAATAATCAGGACCTTTAAGTACTTTGCCATCTTCGCGATATATCAGATTGCCGTCAGAACCGAGTTTGCTCATATTGCTGCGCTGGATTTCATCAAATATCTGTTCGATTTTATGCTGAAGTCCGTGTTCTATTATAGTTCCACATAAGATATATAACATATCGCCCAAAGCGTCGGCAACTTCCGTCAGG